>JAILMB010000028.1 GCA_024692825.1 Lachnospiraceae bacterium
GTATTACGATCTGCTTTGTCGTTATAAGCAACTTTGGTCCATTCTTCTAATAGTGCCATAATTATTTATATTCCTTTTCTTATTTAATTTGGATTGAAAATCCTTATAAAGTATAGCAAAATAGTATACAAGATTCAATGACAACATCAAGGAATCAGAAAGGATTACATATGAAAAAAGCAAAACAATTTTTAGCCATTATTGGCATCCTGTTATTGGTAGGTCTTTATGTTCTTACCTTTGTCTTAGCTATAATAGATGATCCAAACACCATGAAATTACTGAGCGCTTCTATTGTTGCTACCATCGTAATTCCTGCAGGCATTTGGATCATTGGAATCTTTGTTAAATTATCTTCTCCGTCTAAGGGCCCAGATGATAATTCCCAGGACGATAGCCAGTAACGGAATAAGGATTCCGAACACAATACCAAAGATTAATACGGCATTGGCCGAAGTGGTCAAATATTCCATATCATAGCTCTTTGATGCAACAACAACAGCATTCGAAGAGCTTTCTTCATCTGAAGTCATAAGAGATAAGTTATCTGTAAACAGTTCTGCATTTCTTCCAGATACATACTGGTTTGCTGAATCTGTAAAGATATAGCTTGAACCATATACAAACAAGGTTCCACCATTGTCAGTATCTACCTCTAATCCTAATGTATAAGTTCCCTGTGCTTCTCCTTCTTCTGCTGTAATAGAAGAATTTCCCTTTAACTGTGAAATATCATCAGAGGTTACTCCCTGTTTTAACACAGCGCTTTCTGATGTTGTCATAAGCGGAGTGTAGGTATAAACATCTGCGTCTTCCGGATAAGTAAGTGCAAGTGAATAAGGTGCCAAAATTGACATAGTACCAAACACATCTGAAGTAGCATCTGTGTTTTTCACTTCAGGAAGGAGGAAATACTGTAACTGATAATAGTAATTTCGATCCATATCAGCCACTAATCCATCTTCCACGCTAACGCTATAATTTGAAAGAAGTGATTTTACATTTGTTAAATCATTTGCACTATTAAAGTCTAATGTAATAAATACATTTCCACCCTGAGCCATGTAAGCTAAAATCTTTGCTACATCATCTTCCGAAAAATCTGTCTGTGGTGCATGAATAATTAACGCAGAACAATCATCCGGAATAGCATCTACCGTAAGAAGATTTAAGGTTTCAAGTGTCATATTTGCCTTTGAAACCGCATCTGTATAAGAAGATGACAAACTGGTTTCATCATGACCTTCTAATTGATAGATGACAGGCAAATCATCAGAAGTTACATATTGAAGTGCACTGGTCAAAAGACCTTCTCCATCATACCCCGTCACTGATTGGCTATAAGTCGTATAATCAACTTCGTATTCATACATATCATCATAGCTAACTACTTTTGACATTTCGCCACATACAACAATTAAACTTCCTGTAGACAAATCAGCATCTGTATAGTTTGAAACAAAGGTTGGATTTGACTCTGTATCCACATATTCCACACTAATATGCTTTGATGCTTCGTCATAGTTATTTACCATTTTTGAAACAATCTCATCTACAGCACTCTCTTTTCCAATTACATATACCGTAATATCCTCTTCTAAGGAATCTAAGTAGTTTTTAGTATCTTCTGTTAAGGAATAGAGTTTTGATGTAGTAACATCAATGGTCGCATACTTATCTGGAATATATGTTGCTGCAAAGTTTACAAGAATACAAACTGCAACTCCTACTATGATTCCAGAAGTTGAAAATACCGTAAAGGAAACCTTTGTAGCACTAACACTCCAACGTCTTTTCAAAATGACCTGAGTCGTTAAAAAGATCATAAGGGCAATCAGTGAAACATCATAAATCAAATCACTCAGTTCCAGATTTCCGCTTAAAAAATTAGATAAAGGTGTCATTAAATCATAGCAATTCAATACCTTTGATATAAGGGTAGGCAATGATAAAGCCGATACAACTGCGCTCATCATGTAACCTGCAAACAATACTGCAAAAGAAATAATGGCAGCTAGAATCTGGTTTTCAAACAAGGATGAAATAAACAGTCCTATAGCAATACATACAAGTCCATATAGCCAGAATCCAAGTACTGCAATATAGTTTTGTGCAAAATCAACTGTTCCATAGTGAGCTAAAATAACAGGTGAAATGCAAATCACACCGCATACAATACTGTAGGTAGCAGCCAAGGCTAAGAATTTACCAAACACAATCTTAAAGACTGAAATTGGAGCAGTCAAAAGCAACTGATCTGTTTTACTTTTTCTCTCTTCTGCCAAAGAACGCATCGTTAAAATCGGTACTGCAATAAGCACTACAAATACAACACCATGAACGGTGTAAGAAATGGTTGGATAAGCTCCCATTAAATTATAAACAGTAAAATACAAGCCATATAGAGCTAATAATACGCCTACAAATAACCAGCCGATTACATTCTGGAATAAGGATTTAAACTCTCTTTTAAAAATCGCAAGCATTACTCTTCTTCCTCCTTATTCATAGTTTCCTCTTCATCTTCCTGTGTCATTTCAAGGAATAAATCTTCTAAGGACTGTCCTAGTTCTTTCATACCAAAAATGGCAATTCCATTCTGGCTTAAAGCTAAAGAAACGGACTCTCTAATATCTTCATTTCCCTTTGCTGTCACATGAACAAGAACCTTGCCCTCATCTTTGTCTTCTACCGAAACAGTCTCTACGGCAGGAAGTTCTTCTAGGACACTTTCGCAGAGAGCTCTATCACCCTTTGCTTCAATCTCAATTTGCTGAGATGCTTTAATATGTAGAGCGAGGTTTGAAACAGCCTCACTTAATACCAGTTTGCCCTTTGAAATGATAAATACATGGTCACATACTTCTGATATCTCAGATAAAATATGAGAACTTAAAATCACGGTATGAGTCTTTCCAAGTTCGCGAATCAACTCACGAATCTCAGTAATCTGTAATGGATCTAGGCCAACGGTAGGCTCATCTAAAATAATCATTTCAGGAGAGCCAATAATTGCCTGAGCAATTCCAACACGCTGCTTGTATCCCTTTGATAAGTTCTTTATCAAACGGTTACTTACATCATCGGTTTGCGTCTTTTCCATGGCTTGATTTACCATGTTCTTTTTCTCTGATTTTTTGACCCCCTTTAAGTCTGCAACAAAGTTTAAATACTCTGCCACTGTCATATCCTGATACAGTGGTGGCATTTCTGGTAAATAACCAATTTTTGCCTTTGCTTTTTTTGCATCCTTTAAAATATCATAACCATCAATCGTTACGCTTCCACCTGAAGGGGCAATGTAACCAGTCATAATATTCATAGTTGTGGATTTTCCTGCACCATTTGGACCGAGTAAACCATAGATTTTTCCTGGTTCTACTGTAAAGGAAAGTCCATCTAGCGCAGCGTGATTCCCGTAAGTTTTACTTAAGTTTTTTACTTCAATCACAACGATTTCCTCCTAATCAATTTATACACGCAAAATAAATTTTACTCATTATTTGTGACATGAATATGTTGTAAATGTGTTCAATTTGTGAACAAATAAAAAGCACCTCCGAAGAGGTGCCCTGTTGCTTTTATTATTTTGACAAAGGAGATTTACGATAGATGATATCGCTTCTTCCAGGTCCATTACTAACCATAGTAATAGGGTATCCAATCTGCTGTTCAATGAATTCAACGTAGTTTCTGCAGTTTTCTGGCAAGTCTTCATAGTTCTTAATTCCACGGATATCTTCTTTCCATCCCGGAAGATTTTTAAGAACAGGTTTTGCTTTTTCAAGCTTTGAAGTAACAGGGAAATCTGTAGTAACTTCTCCATCGATTTCATAGCCAACACATACTGGAATCTCATCTAAATATCCAAGTACATCTAATACAGTAAAGGCTACGTCAGTAGTACCCTGCATACGGCAACCATATTTAGAAGCTACACAGTCAAACCATCCCATACGTCTTGGACGACCTGTAGTAGCGCCAAATTCACCACCATCGCCACCACGTCTACGGAGTTCATCTGCTTCGTCTCCAAAGATTTCAGAAACAAAAGCTCCAGCTCCTACTGCTGATGAATATGCCTTACATACAGTCACAATCTGCTTAATTTCATAAGGTGCAACACCGGCACCGATTGCTCCATATGCAGCTAAGGTAGAAGAAGAAGTAACCATTGGGTAAATACCATGATCTGGATCTTTTAAAGTTCCAAGCTGTCCTTCTAAAAGAACTGTTTTACCTTCTTCTAAAGCTTTGTGTAACATCAAAGATACATCACACACATAAGGTGCAATCATATCTCTATATTCATGCAAGGTATTTAATAATTCTTTTTCATCGATTGCAGGCTTGTGATATAAATGCTCTAACAATACATTCTTCTGAGCACAAACTCTAGGAATCTTTTCTTCTAAAAGTTCATCGTCAAAGAGTTCAGAAACCTGGAAACCAATCTTTGCATATTTATCTGAATAAAAAGGAGCGATACCTGACTTAGTAGAACCAAAGGATGCTTTTCCAAGTCTTTCTTCTTCGTATTCATCAAATAAAATATGATAAGGCATTACAATTTGACAACGGTCAGAAACCGCAATCTTTGGAGTTGGAACTCCCTTATCCGTAATGGATTTAATCTCGTTAAACAAAATAGGAATATTAAGTGCTACACCGTTACCAATTACGCTTGTGGTGTGGTTGTAAAATACTCCGGAAGGTAATGTATGAAGTGCAAACTTTCCATAATCATTTACAATTGTGTGTCCTGCATTTGCTCCTCCCTGGAAACGTACGATGTAGTCAGCCTTTTCAGCTAACATATCGGTAATCTTACCCTTACCTTCATCGCCCCAGTTTGCTCCTACTACAGCCTTAATCATCTTTCTCTTTCCTCCTAAGCTTTCGCTTTTTATATAAACTAAAAATTAGATATTTTCTACAATAGATTTGGTAGCAGTGATTGCTAA
>JAILMB010000056.1 GCA_024692825.1 Lachnospiraceae bacterium
CAGCGCCATAGTAGGTGAAACCAGAAGCTCTTCAACACTAACCAGCAATAAATCCGGCTTCATTGCCTGAATCACACCTGTAACAGAATCAATACTTTGTTCAAAAACCTGAACTCCAAAAAATCTTTCAAAATAAGAATACAAAGCTTTAGCTTCATCGCAAGCTTTGCCAATGGCTAATAATTGTTTCATAAGTCCCCTCTTCTCCTGTGCATCTTCTTATGAGTCCCTTTTATCATACCACAAATACGAGGAATCCATACCCCATTTTTTAAAAAAAGATACTCTTATTCTAAACCTTCCTTTTTCAAAGAATAGTCATCTTTATATTTATTCTAACCCCTCTTTAAAACGCTTCATCATTTCATTGGTAAGAGAAAATTCGTCCGGCTGCAGTTCAATTTCATCTCGGCTTCTCCACTCTGCCAATTTCAATTCATCCGCATCCATGGAAATCGTATCATCCCCATCTACGTCACAATAAAATCCTGCTAATATATCGTCTGCCATTCCCCAAGGCTGAGATTTATAATAACGGATATTTTTTACTTTTAGACCTGCTTCTTCCATTACTTCTCTGGCAACAGTTTCTTCTAAAGTCTCTCCAATCTCTGTAAATCCTGCCACTAAGGCAAAATGAGAATAACCCACGCGATACTTTGTAACTAATAATTTATCATCATTGATAACACCTACAATAACTGCAGGCACAACCCTGGGATAAATGACGTTGCCACA
Source organism: Lachnospiraceae bacterium (assembly GCA_024692825.1). Lineage (GTDB taxonomy): Bacteria > Bacillota > Clostridia > Lachnospirales > Lachnospiraceae > JAILEN01. The sequence continues at coordinate 739 of JAILMB010000056.1, forward strand.
GTTGCAACGCAATGCCCTCTCTTTTTCATCGAGATAGGTTTTTCCACCACAACGTCCGCAAAAGCGATTGTTTTTATACCATCTTGAAAGCTGCAATGCGGTATAGGCTACAAACATGCGGTACTTTTTATACTCACCGTGATTTCGAAGTTCCTTCAAATCCACATACTCATACCCCTCTGGCGTATGTTCCGCATCTTCTAGCAAATAATAATCATTTTCTTCATCGATAGAAAACAAGTAAATGAGTTTGTTGTAGTCTAGTACATCAAACTCCTTTGCCTTTGGAAACATATCCTCTTTGATTAAAACATTTCCATTTTGAAAACTAATAATGATACTCTCATCATCTGCCATCTTCTTTGGATTATATTGGTTGTAAAGTCTATGAGGTAAAATATCCTGAATCATAAGACTCCTCCTTGTGCAAAAACCGGCATCTAATTGATGCCGGCTTATCTTTATTTTTCATTAATATAATTTACCAGACCACCTAAGTCAATGATTTTTTGCATAAACTCTGGGAAAGCCTGTCCCTGGTAAGATTTTCCTGTAGTGACATCACAAATCACACCACTGTCAAAATCCACCTCTACTTCATCACCATCAGCGATTTCTCTTGCAGCGTCTGCACATTCAATAATCGGAAGACCAATGTTAATAGCATTACGATAAAAGATTCTAGCGAAGGTCTCTGCAATAACACAGCTAACTCCTGCTGCTTTAATAGCAATTGGAGCGTGTTCTCTTGACGAGCCGCAACCAAAGTTTTTGGTAGCCACAATAATATCACCCTTTTGTACCTTGTTTACAAACTCCTTATCAATATCTTCCATGCAATGTGTTGCAAGTTCTGCCGGATCAGAAGAATTCAAATATCTTGCAGGAATAATAACGTCTGTATCAACGTTATCTCCGTATTTATATACTTTACCTTTTGCATTTTCCATAATGTATTCCTCCTTTCCTTATACCTTTGCCGGATCTGTAATATATCCTGTAATCGCACTTGCTGCAGCAACAGCAGGAGATGCCAAATATACTTCAGAATCTACATGACCCATACGACCTACGAAGTTACGGTTTGTGGTAGAAACACATTTTTCACCAGCAGCCATAACACCCATATGTCCACCAAGGCAAGGTCCACAGGTTGGCGCAGAGACAATGGCTCCACTTTCTACAAAGGTTTTTAAGTAACCCGCATCCAAGGCATCCATATAAATCTGCTGTGTTGCAGGAATCACAATAACACGAATTCCCTTTGCTACTTTTTTACCCTTTAAAATCTCAGCTGCAATTCTTAAATCTGAAATACGTCCGTTGGTACAAGAACCAATGACAACCTGATCGATTTTTACTTCTCCAACCTCATCAATGGTCTTTGTATTTTCAGGCAAATGTGGAAATGCCACTGTTGGACGAAGGGTAGATAAATCAATGGTATACTCCTCATCATAAACAGCATCTTCATCTGCTTCAAAGATTTTATACTCTCTATCAGAATGTTCTTTCATATAAGAAATGGTTAACTCATCTACAGGGAAGATTCCATTTTTACCACCGGCTTCAATTGCCATATTTGCAATGGTAAAACGATCGTCCATAGAAAGATACTGTAATCCTTCTCCCATAAACTCCATGGAACGATATAGTGCACCATCTACGCCGATCATACCAATGATGTGCAAGATTACATCCTTACCACTAATATGTTCTGCAGGCTTACCTACAATATTAAACTTAATTGCAGAAGGTACTTTAAACCAAGCCTTACCGGTTGCCATACCGGCAGCCATATCAGTAGAACCTACGCCTGTTGAAAATGCTCCCAGGGCACCATAGGTACAAGTATGAGAATCTGCACCGATTACAACATCACCAGCAACTGTCAATCCTTTTTCTGGCAAGAGTGCATGTTCAATACCTACTTCTCCTACATCAAAGAAATTTGTAACATTATGTGCACAGGCAAACTCACGTACTTCCTTACAGTGCTCTGCCGACTTAATATCCTTATTCGGAGTGAAGTGATCCATAACCATGGCAATCTTGTCCTTATGGAACACGCCTTCCGTTTTCATCTTCTTCAACTCATGAATCGCTACCGGAGTGGTAACGTCATTTCCTAAAACCAAATCCAAATCTGCCTCAATCAACTGACCTGCAGATACAGACTCCAATCCAGCATGAGCTGCTAAGATTTTCTGTGTCATAGTCATTCCCATGACTCCATCCTCCTTTATACTTTTCTAATCTACTATCCCATTCCTAGATATCTAGGAGAATCTCTATGGAATCCC
>JAILMB010000057.1 GCA_024692825.1 Lachnospiraceae bacterium
AGTTCCTACTGCAACACCGGCCTCACGGGCAACATCACGAACAGTAGGGGCTGTTTTTTTATGTGTAGGCATGAGATTCTCCTTTCGGAATTTCTTATATTTTGCATTTATCATACTCTATTTTTTTAGATTTGTAAAATGCTGTTCACGAAACGTTTCACGATGGCAAAAGCTGACAAAAGTATAGGAATTATATTGTAAAATGCTAATAAAAATCACGTGAAAAGTGAAAAAACAATTTACAACATCTATGCAGGGTGCTATAAATAATTTGTACAAAACGTGAACCGATTCACGCAAGAATAAAAGTTGACAAACTGAAATTTTAAAAAGAGTAAACTGAAAAAGTATAAGGGTATTTGAGGAGGAATGATTATGAAAGAGAGCCAAGGGGCTTTGGTAGACCGAAGGGTAGTACAAAAGAAATCATTAATGAGCCGGGTGAAAGAACACTGGCAGTTATATGCGATGTTGTTAATACCACTGGTACTAACAATTATTTATAAATACTTACCAATGTGGGGAATTCAAATTGCTTTCCGTGATTATAAAGCAAGCCAGGGAATCTTTGGAAGTGAATGGGTAGGATTCGAGTGGTTTGAACGATTTTTCCATTCACCTAATTTTGAAAGAATGTTAAGCAATACATTTTTGCTAAGTTTGTTTTCTTTATTATGGAGCTTTCCAATTCCAATTATATTGGCATTGCTTCTAAATCAGATGAGATTTAAGAAATTAAAAACCACGATTCAAACAATCCTCTACGCACCACATTTTATTTCAACCATGATTGTTTGCGGTATGCTTCATATCTTTTTAAGTCCTTCCGGTGGACTCATAAATTTACTGTTTGGTACAAGCATCGATTTTCTCTCTGAATCAACTGCGTTTCGAACAATTTACATTGCCTCTGGAATTTGGCAGGACGCAGGTTGGGGGATCATAGTTTATATGGCAACACTAGCCGGAATTGATGCTTCTTTGTATGAGGCTGCGAAGATTGATGGAGCATCGATGTTCCAAAGAATTATAAATATTGATCTTCCCTCCCTTGTTCCGATGATTGTACTGATGCTTATTATGAGCGCAGGAAACCTAATGAATGTTGGATTTGAAAAGGTATGGTTGCTGCAGACAGATTTGAATAAGGCAACCTCTGATGTGATTTCCGTATATGTGTACCAACAAGGTATTGAAAATGCGAAGTACAGCTATTCCACAGCAGTGGGTCTGTTTAGTACGGTAATCAACATCATTTTACTTTTAATTGTAAATAAAGTAGCAAAGAAACTTTCCGAAGACGTGAGCTTCGTATAAGGAGGAAGAAGTCATGAAGAATCATAAAAAAGCATCCAGCGGTCTTTCAGATAAGGCCAGCGATATTATTATTGTGGTCATTGGATTGATACTTACCTTTCTTGTGGCCTACCCCCTTTATTATGTATTAATTGCATCGGTGTCAAATCCATACGATGTATACGCAGGAAAAACATTTTTGCTTCCCAGCGGTTTTACCTTAGAGGGTTATAAAGCGGTATTTGCAGATTCAAACCTTGTAACAGGTTTTATTAATTCTGTGAAGTATACCGTTGTAGGAACGATTTTTTCAGTTGTCATGATTTACTTGACGGCTTATCCCCTTTCTATAAAAGATTTGCCGGGAAGAAAGTTTTTTTCCATTTTATTTATTATCACTATGTATTTTAGCGGTGGATTGATTCCAACCTATTTGGTCGTAAAAGAAACCGGCTTAATCAATAGTATGTGGGCTTTGATTTTGCCGGGTGGAGTTGCCGTAGGAAATATGATCATTGTACGAAATTATTTTGAACAGAGTATTCCTGGAGAAATGATTGAAGCGGCAGCTATTGATGGAGCTTCTTATTGGCAGCGATTTACAAAGATTATTGTTCCTTTAAGTAAACCCATTATGGCAGTTATGGTTGTTTACAGCATGGTTGCATACTGGAATGACTGGTTTACGGCATTGATTTATTTGCCGGGTATGGAAAAAGCACCATTGCCACTTGTACTTCGAAATATCTTAATAAAAAGTTCGGTTACAGCCACCCAGGCGGCAACCATTTCCGGTGGTTATGCGGAACTAAATAAAGTGACAGAGATGGTGAAGTTTTCATCCATTATTGTAGCAGCTCTTCCAATGCTGATTATTTACCCGTTTGTACAAAAATACTTTGAAAAGGGAATGATGGCAGGAGCTGTTAAGGGTTAGGTTATATATGGTTTTCAAACCTTTGAGGAGATGGTTTTGAAAATAGAGGTTTCATTTAAAGATGCCTGTGAGAGAGATTTTGGGCAGGGAATATGAAAGGAGTTAGAAATGGAACGTAAGAAAATTACTAGATGGCTGGCTATGGCATTAACCGGCGCAATGTTAGTTGGATCTTTGAGTGGTTGCGGCTCAGGAAAGAAATCAACAACAGAAAAAGGTGTAGCAAATACCAATACAGATCAAACAGAGTTTTCTGTGCTTTCAGGTATGAGCGCTTTAAGCAGTGGCTATGATGACAATACTGTTTTAAATGAAATGGCAGATGAGGCCGGTGTCAAAATCGATTGGGAATGCATGAGCGATTCTGTAGAGGAGCAGGTAAATGTAAGAATCGCAGGGGATCAGTTGCCGGATGCTTTTCAGGGAGTTGGTTTCTCAAACTATGATTTGGCTCGATATGGCGAGGATGGAACATTCATCGACTTAACCCCATATTTAACAGAGGAATACATGCCGAATCTTACTAAGATTTTAGAGGAAAATCCAGATGTGAAAAAGGCAATTACCATGGAAGACGGTGGAATCTATGGCCTTCCTTCCGGAGAACAGATGGGAACAGCTGCAATTGGAGATGAAGAAGATTACAGCATTTTTACAGTTCCTCAGTTTGCAATGATCAATAAAGCATGGTTAGACGACCTTGGACTTGAAGTACCAACTACCTTAGATGAACTTCATGAGTGCCTGGTTGCTTTCCAGGAAAATGATATGAGTGCAAAGTACTACGGAAATGAAGCTGGTTCAACTATTCCAATGTCAACTGGTTATGATCAGTGGTGTTGGGGACAGAATATTTTTTATGCAGGTTTTGGATTTACAAACTGGACCAATGACATTATCAACGACCTAGTGCTTCAGAAAGATGGAAAAGTAGATTTTGTATGTACCTGGGACGGATATCGTGATGCTATGACTTACTTCCATGACTGGTATGCAGAAGGACTTATGGATCCTGAAACCTTCAGTCAGGATGATACACAGTTGATATCAAAGTGCTCACAGGGCTATGTAGGTGTTTCTACTTGGTGGTATATCGAAGAGTTAATGGGAGACTATGCATCTGATTATGTTTTCTTACCAGTGCTTGATGGACCAGATGGAACTCATAATGTAACCGTTCGTGATGGTGGAGGAACAAATAGCGGAAACCTTTCTATTACAAGTGCATGTGAAAGTCCGGCAAACTTATTAAAGTTCTATGATCAGTGGTATGTGCCTGAAAATACAATGCAGCTTCAGTACGGACCTAAGGATGTGTACTTTACAGGACAGGATGAAAATGGACTTTGGATTTCTATTACAGATGACGAATCTCAGGAAAAATACGGAAAAGGTGCTGGTGAGTTAAAGGGCGAATACGAAGTAGCTGGACCAAAGTTAATTCTTTCTAACTATTATACAGATACCTTTAAGATGGAAGATCGTGCCATTGAGAGATTAACAGATTTACATGATTACTGGATGCCATATGTAGATGATACTACAACCTATCCAATTGACTGTGTATTTACACAAGAAGAACTAGATACCATTGATCTTTATAAAACAGATTTTGAAAATACTGTATCTGAGTACGAAGGAAAGTGGTTAAAAGATGGCGGCCCTTCTGATGAAGAATGGGAAGCATACCTTACAACTTTAAAAGAAAGTTGTGGAATTGACGAATTAAAGGAAGTGTATCAGAACGCTTATGATCGTTACGCTTCTGAGGAGTAAATAGATGAACGAGACAGTACTTGAAAAAGCAAGACGCTATGAAGCGGAAAATGGTAAGAAAATACCAAAAGAAAGTCGACCGGTATTTCATCTGAATCCATATGTTGGATGGATGAACGATCCCAATGGATTTTCCTGGTATGATGGAAAATACCATATGTTTTATCAGTACCATCCCTATTCTTCTCAGTGGGGACCAATGCATTGGGGACATGCGGTGTCAGAGGATTTATTACACTGGCACCACTGCCCTGCTGCTTTGGCACCAGATCAACCCTATGATGAGGCAGGCTGCTTTTCAGGAACGGCAATTACAATGCCAGATGGAAAACAGCTCCTTGTCTATACAGGGGTTCATAAAGAAGAAAAGGAAGATGGAACAACCATTGATATACAAAAACAGTGCGTTGCCATAGGCGATGGTCTAAACTACGAAAAATATGAAAATAATCCGGTGTTAACAGTTGCAGATTTACCAAAGGGTGGTCGAAAAGAAGATTTTCGAGATCCAAAGGTCTTTCGTGGGAAAAACGGAACCTATTATATGATTGCGGTGAATCGGGATGAGACAGAAGGTGGACAGGTCCTTTTATTTCAAAGTCAAGATGCACTTCACTGGAATTATGTTAGTAAGGTAGCGGAAAATCACAATCGATTGGGACTTATGTGGGAATGCCCGGATTTGTTTTCCATGGAAGACAAAGATGTATTAGTGCTTTCGGCTCAGGAAATGTTGCCGGAGGGATTGGAATTTCACAATGGATTTGGAACCTTTGCGCTCATTGGTTCTTATAATGAAAAAACAGGTCAGTTTAAAGAGGAGACAATTCAGTCTCTTGATTATGGATTGGATTTTTATGCGCCTCAGAGTATCTTGACACCAGATGGACGACGTGTGATGATAGGTTGGATGCAAAACTGGGATACAGTTGCACCACCGCAGATGAATACCCGCTGGGCAGGACAGATGTCGTTGCCAAGAGAACTCACAATGAAAAATGGTAAAATCTATCAGAATCCCGTGCGGGAAATCTTAGCATATCGATGCGAGAGCCCTGTGTGTGAAGAGCGTATTATTTGTGACGAAGAGATTGAGATACAGGGAATTAACGGAAGAGTTGTAGATATGACGGTGGATGTGGAAGCAGAGAATCTTTCAGATATCTATCATCGGTTTGCGATTCAATTTGCAAAAAATGATCGATTCTATACATCGATTAGTTTTCGACCAACCGAGTCCGTCCTTCGAATTGATCGAAAGTTTTCAGGGTCGCGACGAGGAATTATTCATCAAAGACGTTCGAGAGTGGAACATGAAAATGGAAAAATTCGCCTTCGATTAATTATAGATCGATATAGCGTAGAAATATTTGTAAATGATGGTGAACAGGTATTATCAGCTGTAATGCAAACGGAATTAAGTGCAGATAGAATTACATTTGTGGCTTCCGGGGCAGTAAAGATGAAGGTTTGCCACTATCATTTGAAGGAAGAGTAAAAGGGTTTTAGTATGGGAAAATGGTTTGTGCAGGATAGTTCGTTTATGAGATTTTTAGGTAAGGTAACTGACTTAATGATATTAAATTTGCTCACACTACTATTTAGCCTGCCGCTTGTAACAATTGGAGCATCTCTTACGGCGATGCATTATTGCCTACTTAGGATACATCGAAACGAAGAGGGATATTTAACCAAAGATTTTCTTCACTCTTTCAAGCAAAATTTTAAACAGGGAACAATCATCTGGTTGTTCTTTGTTTTCATATTTGCATTGATTGGATGGAATTTCTATGTGGCAAATCAGATGGGAATGCCGGAGGGGTTTTATACAGTACTGGCCATTCTTTTAGTGGTATTGTATGCAGCTTTCTTATATGTTTTTCCTCTTTTATCCCATTTTGAAAACAGTGTAAAGACCACCATATCAAATGCCGTAAAAATGGTGGTGGTTTGGTTTTTTCCACAGACAGTTTGCATGCTGATTATTACGATTGGGTTTGGGTTTCTATATTATAAATTACCTATATTTTTAGCGTTGTTTATTATTTTATTTGGAATAACAGTTCCGGCATATTTATGTACGATGTTGTATCACAATGCTTTTTTGAAGTTAGAAAATATAGGCGATGAAGAGAACGAAGATACGGAGGATATAGAAGATGAAAAAAGAAGTTGATATTGTGGCTCTTGGAGAGTTACTCATCGATTTTACAGAAGCGGGAAGAGGTCAGGAAGGAATGAAGCTGTTTGAACAAAATCCAGGCGGCGCTCCATCAAATCTGTTAACGGTTGCAAGTCATATGGGATACAAAACAGCTTTTATTGGAAAAGTTGGAAGTGATATGCATGGGAAATTTTTAAAGAAAACATTAAAAGACGAGGGAATTGACGTTCGTGCCGTGATTGAAGATGACAACTATTTTACAACACTTGCATTTGTTGAAATCGAAGATAGCGGAGAGCGTCATTTTTCGTTTTCAAGAAAACCCGGTGCGGACACGATGCTTTTACCGGAAGAATTAGATAAAGAACTTCTAAGAAACTGTAGCATTTTCCATTTCGGTTCGCTGTCTTTGACCAATGATCCTTCTAAAACAGCAACCCTTGAAGCAATAAAACTAGCGAAAGAAGCAAAAGCACTTATTTCCTATGATCCAAATTATCGTGCATCTTTGTGGGAAAGCGAAAAGAGTGCCATTGAGGAAATGAAAAAAGGCATTTTTTATGCAGATGTAATGAAGGTTTCCGATGAAGAAAGTCTTTTATTAACAGGATGTAAAACCTATGAAGATGCGGCAGATAAGATATTGGAAATGGGTGTAAAACTAGTGGCAATCACCCTTGGAAAAGATGGCGTTTTAATTGCACGAAAAGATCAGAAAGAAATAGTAAAAGGATTTTTGGTTTCCGCTGTAGATACAACTGGAGCAGGGGATTCTTTCTGGGGAGGATTTTTAAGCAACCTTTTGTCTTGTGAGAAAGAAGTTGATGGTGCTTATGAAAAGGAAAGTGATTGTTCCTTTGGAAAAGTAATCGATGAATTCGAGTGGGAAGATTTAAAAAAATGTGCAACAATGGGAAATGCAGTTGCTGCTTTATGTGTACAAAAAAGAGGCGGAATCCCTTCTATTCCTGAGAAAAATGATGTTTTAAAATTTCTTCAAAAAAATTGTTAGCACTCACTTGACAAGAGTGCTAATAGGGTGTATAACATAATCAGCAAGAGGGAAAAGCGAAAAGAAACTTTTAATAATCCTCTTGATTACATACAAATTTATTTATATTGTAAGGAGGAATGACTTATGTTAGTACCTAGTATTTTTGGTGAAAGTTTATTAGATGATTTCTTTGATTATCCAGAGAAGAGTTTTTCCTTCCGCACCAGCAATGCGAATGGATTAATGAAAACTGATATTAAAGAAGATGAGAAGGCTTTTGAAGTCAGTATCGCTCTTCCAGGAGTAAAGAAAGACGATATTGAAGTGGAATTAAAGGATGGATATTTAAATGTTTCTGCTACCACATCATCTAAGAAGGATGAAGGAGATGAGAAATCAAATTATATCCGTAGAGAACGTTATTATGGTTCTGCAAGTCGAAGCTTCTATGTAGGAGAGGCAGTTACTCAAGACGATATTAAAGCTTCTTATGAAGACGGTATTTTGACTTTGGATATTCCAAAGATTGAGAAGCTACCAGAACCAGAAGAAAAGCAATTGATTCCTATAATGGGATAACCCAATCACACTATATACCTTTTTCAAATCCCCTGCAAAAATGCAGGGGATTTCTTATAAGAAAAGAAAACAATTTTTGATATATAATACTAAAGGAGGTGTTTCTATGAATATTCAAAAGTTTACACAAAAATCGATCGAGGCCATTAATAATTGTGAGAAGTTGGCCTATGACTACGGAAATCAGGAGATAGAACAGGAACATCTCTTGCTATCTTTGCTGCAACAGGAAGATGGATTGATTCCAAAACTCATTGAAAAGATGGAAATTGATTTAAATTATTTTACCAATGATGCCATGCAAATGGTGGAGAATCGAACCAAGGTGTCTGGAGCAGGACAGGTTTATATGGGCAAGTATTTAAATGACGTACTTGTGCATGCAGAAGACGAGGCAAAGGCTTTTGGAGACGAATATGTTTCTGTAGAACATATCTTTTTATCTCTTATAAAGAAGCCAAATCGTGCCATTAAAGAAAAATTCCGAGAATTTGGAATTACAAGGGATCGATTTTTACAGGCACTTTCTACTGTAAGAGGAAATCAAAGGGTGACTTCAGATAATCCGGAGGCCACCTTTGATGCCTTGGAAAAATATGGCTATGACATGGTGGAAAGAGCAAGAGAACAAAAATTAGATCCTGTTATTGGACGAGATGGAGAGATTCGAAATGTGATTCGAATTTTATCCCGTAAGACAAAAAACAATCCGGTGCTGATTGGAGAACCTGGTGTTGGTAAAACGGCAGCAGTAGAGGGCCTGGCTCAGCGTATTGTGGCAGGGGATGTCCCTGAGGCACTGAAAGATAAAAAGTTATTTGCACTGGATATGGGAGCCCTTGTGGCAGGGGCGAAATATCGTGGTGAATTTGAAGAGCGATTAAAAGCTGTATTAGATGAAATCAAAGGCTCTGACGGAGAGATTATTCTGTTTATTGATGAGCTTCATACCATTGTGGGAGCTGGTAAATCAGAAGGAGCTATGGATGCTGGTAACATGTTAAAGCCAATGCTGGCTCGTGGTGAACTTCACTGTATTGGTGCCACTACATTAGATGAGTATCGGGAATACATTGAAAAAGATCCGGCTTTAGAGAGACGATTCCAACCGGTTACGGTGGATGAACCATCGGTAGAGGATACGATTTCCATTTTGCGTGGTATAAAAGAACGCTATGAAGTGTTCCATGGTGTAAAGATTACAGATAGTGCATTGGTTTCAGCAGCAACCCTGTCAGACCGTTATATCAGTGACCGGTTTCTTCCGGATAAGGCCATCGATTTGGTAGATGAGGCCTGTGCATCCATTAAGACAGAGATGGATTCTATGCCTACGGAATTAGATGAATTAAACCGTAAAGTGATGCAAATGGAAATCGAAGAGACGGCACTAAAGAAAGAGACGGATCGATTATCAAAGGATCGATTAGAAGATTTACAAAAAGAACTTTCTGAACTTCGGGATGATTTAAATAATCGAAAAGCAAAATGGGAAAATGAAAAGAATGCCGTATCGAAGGTTTCTGAACTTCGTGAACAGTTAGAAGAGGTGAAAAAAGAAATTGCCTCCGCTCAACAAAACTACGATTTGGAGAAGGCAGCAGAACTTCAGTATGGTCGTTTGCCACAGCTTCAGGAACAACTTGAAAAAGAAGAAGAAGCAGTAAAGAATCGTGACATTACCATGGTTCATGAAAGTGTCACAGAGGATGAGATTGCAAAGATTATTTCACGATGGACAGGAATTCCTGTTGCAAAATTAAATGAAAGTGAACGTAATAAGACCCTTCATTTGGATGAGGAACTTCATAAGAGAGTAGTTGGACAGGATGAAGCTGTTACAAAGGTAACAGAGGCAATTATTCGTTCCCGTGCAGGAATTAAAGATCCCTCCAAACCAATCGGATCCTTCTTGTTTTTAGGACCTACAGGAGTAGGTAAAACAGAACTGGCAAAGACATTGGCAGCATCTTTATTTGATGATGAGAATAATATCGTTCGATTGGATATGAGCGAATACATGGAGAAGTATTCTGTGTCTCGTTTGATTGGAGCGCCTCCAGGATATGTAGGATATGATGAGGGTGGTCAGTTAACAGAGGCTGTTCGAAGAAAGCCATATTCTGTTGTGCTATTTGATGAGGTTGAAAAAGCCCATCCAGATGTCTTTAATGTACTTTTACAGGTATTAGATGATGGACGTATTACGGATTCACAAGGTCGTACCGTAGATTTTAAAAATACCATTATTATTATGACTTCTAACTTAGGAGCACAAGAATTGTTAGATGGTATTGATGAGGCTGGAAATATTTCAAAAGACGCTGAAGAAGAGGTGATGGAAGAATTAAAAGCTTCTTTCCGTCCGGAATTTTTAAACCGTCTGGATGAGATTATTTTGTTTAAACCTTTGACAAAAGACAATATAGGAAATATTGTAAATCTTCTCTTAGATGAACTAAATAAACGACTAGAAGATAGAGATTTACAGGTAGAACTTACAGAAAAAGCAAAGGAATTTGTTACTGATAATGGATATGATCCGGTATATGGTGCAAGACCTTTGAAGAGATTCTTGCAAAAGAACGTAGAAACGTTGGCTGCAAAAGTTATTTTGTCCGGAGAAGTAGGAATGGGAGATACAATACTAATAGATGAAAAAAATGGTGCACTAGAAGGTCTTGTAAAAAAGGGCATTAATTGAGATAATACTTAATGGGAATTGATGTGAAGGAATTAAATAGTTATTAATATTATTGGCGGATATTGTTTGGGTATTTGTTGAAAGGAAAGATTTCCATAGTTCTAGAATCATCAATTACCCGAATGATTCTGCCTTTTTATATTTATGGACTAGGTTAGAAGAAACAATGGTAGGTTAGGGGATATACAAAGAAAGTTTAATACGAATAAGGGGGATTTATGTTTAAAAAATCTACGGAAGCAGCTAGAAATAATGCGGTCTTTGCAACGCTTCATATTACGATGCAATTGATAATATTTTTGGCCTATTTTTTAGAAGTAATAAAGGGATCGAGAACGGTTGGCTATTTTGCCGTATTAGCTGTGATATTGATATTAACCATAGCAGCTGAAATTGTTATGAATCGAATAAATCCAGAGTCTGATAAGCTAAAGTTTATTGGTTGTATCGGATTTGAGATTATGTATGCTTATGTACTTTTAACAGCGGCAAATCCATTGATTTACGTATATGCAGTGCTAGTTATGGTATTGACAGTTATTTATTCTAATCAACGCTTTACCGTAGTTTTATGTGCTGGTGTTGTAATTTTTAATGTGATTGATATCGTTCGAAAAGGAATGGA
>JAILMB010000095.1 GCA_024692825.1 Lachnospiraceae bacterium
GGAACCCATGCTTTTTCATAGATATGTGTAAAATGGTTTTTAACTGTCTGTTCTGAGATTCCTAACATATAGGCAATACGACGGTTGGAAAAGCCTGATACCTTTAAATAGCCCAGTTGTAGTTCCCGCTTTGTAAAGCCAAATTTTTTGGCGATTTTTAAATATTTGCTTTTTGAAATCTTAGATTGATTCATCTTCAAAATCCATTTCTTCATTCATCTTACGTTCAGCATTGAGACGCAGTGGTAAGAGTAAAAATTCAATGATGATTGCATAAAATCCTGATAAAAAACATACTGCCAGGTTTGGACCAATCAGCTGGGAGTTAGTAGAAAGCTTAATTAATATTATAATAGCAGATGAAATAATTGAAAATAAAGCTGCATAAATTGTCAGTTTTTGTGCTGCGTCAACTGCTAAAATAATATTTTTTAACTCCAAAAGGTTAAAGTCTTTGATCCCTACAGAAAATGATTTTATAAAATCTTTCCATTCACCCATAATGATAAGACCCGGTATTAGTATTAGCATTATTATTAAAAAAGAAGGTATATCAATAAAGTTTGAAATGTTATGAAGTCCTCTTGGCGTAATATTTGTCACAAGAACAAGAAAGACGACGATAAATAGTAATAATTCCAATAATAGAATCAATCGAATATTTTTTTTCATAATAAAACTCCTTTACTTGCAAAAAATGTTGTTTTCTATTTAAAACATAGCACAATAATTGATGGCGTTATATAGTACCTTTTTTTATCTACTTGCAAATATATATATAATATTTTTGGTTTTATACAAATCCTTATTCAATTGCGATAATAATTGTTAAACAAGTCTAGATGTAAGTAAGAATACTGCTCTAGCGGATTTATTTTGTACATTAAATTATTTTTCACAGGCTGATGTTACCAGGTTAAATGATTTAGCGTTTGTAAGAGGATATGTCTGGGATAATATTCTTTATGTAACTGCAAAAGGTAAGTAGAGAATGCTATAATATCTTCATTCTATTTAATGAACGGAGAAATATATGGTAATTCGACAACATTACATTTTTAAAGGAGAAGTTCAAGGGGTTGGATTTCGATATACGGCTAAATACGCTGCTGAATCTCTAGGCCTTACTGGCTGGGTAAAAAACAATTGGGATGGATCAGTTGAAATGGAAGTGCAGGGGGATGATGAATTAATTGAACGCATGCTTTCAATGATATATTCTGGCCGACATATTTATATTAATGATATTAAAAAGAAAAACATCCGAACTATTTCTGATGAGCGAAGCTTCTTTGTTCGCTATTAATGTGAAGCGTTCCATCTATGATAAAAATAACATACTAATTTCTGAGACTTCCAAAAGGAAGTCTCTTTTTATTCTTATATTTCAGTAAAAACATTGCATAAAAGGCTTTATTTTGATACATTATTATATTAGTGAAAGACTGTAATTTAAAGGAAGAAAGATGAAGAAACAAAACTTAGCAAAAAAGAAAAGAGTCGTTGTAAAGATCGGTTCGAATTCTTTAGTACATAAAAAGACCGGAAAATTAGACTATATTAAATTAGAGCGTTTGGTGCGAGAGATTTGCGATTTGAGAAATCGTGGCATGGATGTATGCTTGGTATCTTCCGGTGCCATTGCAGTAGGTCGTCAGACCTTAGGATATAAGACAAGACCAAAGGAGATGGCCCTTCGTCAGGCACTTGCATCTGTTGGTCAGGCGAGACTTATGAGCGTCTATCAGACTTATTTTAGTGAATACAATCAAGACTGTGGTCAGGTTCTTATGACAAAGAATACCATGCTTGATAATGTGTCTCGAAAAAATGCACAAAACACCTTCGAGAAACTATTTGAACTAGATGTGATTCCTGTTGTAAATGCCAACGATACCGTATCTACCTACGAAATTCAGTTTGGTGATAATGACACTTTAGCGGCTGTTGTTACTTCATTGGTTCACGCTGATTTATTGATTTTATTATCAGATATTGATGGTCTTTATACCGATGATCCAAAGAAAAATGAAAATGCAACTTTGGTTCCATATGTAGACAAGATTGACGATAAGCTAAAGTCTATGGCGTCAGAAAATCCTGGCAGTAACATTGGAACAGGTGGAATGACAACAAAGATTCGTGCTGCTCAGATTGCTACAGCAAGCGGAGCAGATATGATTATTGCAAATGGAGCAGATGTTTCTATTTTGCATCATATATTTGAGGAAGAATACGTTGGTACCTTCTTTAAGGCACATAAGGATGATGATTTCTTTTTACAAGATGTACTTGAAGGAGAAGTTGGTTAATGGATACAATACAAATCCGCAAGGAAGTGAAGCTTTATCGAAATTCACTAGATGAAGCCACCATAAGTAGAATGTCTCAAGTCATTCAAACATCCATTTTGCACTTGTTAGAAACGAAGCAGGATGTAAATCACTTTCTTTGTTATTATCCCTTAAAGGGAGAAGTCAATCTATTAGCTCTTTATGAAACCTTACTAGAACAAGGAAATCATTTATATTTTCCCAAAACTTATAAATCTTTCATTGAATTCTATGAAATAACTTCCCTTAGGGATTTTAAAGAAGGAACCTTTCATGTAATGGAACCTTCTGATATATCAAAAAAATTCCAGTCAAGTGACAAAACCATTTGTTTTGCACCGGGGTTGGCATTTTCTGAGAAGAAACAACGAATCGGCTATGGCGGTGGCTATTATGACCGTTATTTAAAAGACAAATCCATCTTAAAAATCGGAACTTGTTTCCAACGTCAGATTTATGAATTTGAATCCGAAAATCATGATATACCTATGGATCTTGTAGTTACAGATCAGTGCATTATAAATTAAAGATTCTCAACAAATTTTATTAGAAAGAGAAAAGAATAAAAGTATGAATATGAATTATAATGAAATTCCAGAAACAGAACCACAGCGTCAGTTTTATTTTATGAATCTTGCAAAAGAGTTACTTCAGAAAAAAGAAGAAGAATTAGGCAGAAAGCTTACCTTCCACGTAACAACTTTCGGTTGCCAGATGAATGCAAGAGATTCTGAAAAACTTATCGGTATTTTAGAAAACGTAGGTTACGTTGAAATCGAAGATGAAAATGCTGATTTTGTTATTTACAATACCTGTACTGTTCGAGACAACGCCAACCAAAAGGTCTATGGCCGTCTTGGATATTTGAATGGATTTAAAAAGAAAAACAAAGACATGAAAATTGGTTTGTGCGGATGCATGATGCAGGAGCCAACAGTTATTGAAAAAATCAAAAAGAGTTATTCTTTTGTAGATTTAATCTTTGGTACTCATAACATCTATAAATTTGCTGAATTGGTTTGTCAGATGCTTCAATCAGACAAAATGGTCATTGATGTTTGGGAGTCTACAGATAAAATCGTGGAAGAACTTCCAACTGAGCGTAAATATGCATTTAAATCAGGTGTAAATATTATGTTTGGCTGCAACAACTTCTGCAGCTATTGTATCGTTCCTTATGTAAGAGGAAGAGAAAGAAGTAGAGAGCCAAAGGATATTCTTCAGGAAATTGAGCGCTTGGTAGCAGATGGCGTAATTGAAATCATGCTTCTTGGGCAAAACGTAAATTCCTATGGAAAGAATCTGGAAAACCCCATTTCTTTTGCAGAACTTTTAGAAGAAGTATGTAAGATAGAAGGATTGCAAAGAGTTCGTTTCATGACTTCACATCCAAAGGATTTATCAGATGATTTAATTCGAGTTATGGCAGAAAACAAAAAGATTTGTCGCCATATGCATCTTCCTTTACAGTCAGGTTCAAGCCGACTTTTAGAAGATATGAATCGTCACTATGACAAAGAAAAATATTTGGATATTGTTAGAAAGCTTCGTGAAGCCATTCCTGATATAGCCTTAACCACAGATATTATTGTAGGTTACCCTGGAGAAACAGAAGAAGACTTCCTTGAGACTATGGATGTAGTAGAAAAGGTTCGCTATAATTCCGCATTTACCTTTATTTACTCTCCTAGAACAGGAACACCTGCAGCAAAAAAGGAGCAGATTCCTGAAGAGATTACAAAGGATCGTTTCCAAAGACTTCTAAAACTAGTTCAGACCATAGGTCAGGAAAAGACACTGGAAATGACCGGTCAGGTTTGTGAAGTCTTAGTGGAACAGGTAAATGAACATGATGATAGTCTGGTTACTGGTCGATGTGATAACAACACCCTTGTTCATTTCAAAGGCGATGCATCATTAATTGGCTCTATTGTTTCAGTAAAACTTACGGAATGTAAGGGATTCTATTTTATGGGAGAGAGGGTGTAACATGTACGCATATATCGAAGGTGTTGTAGCTGAGATTTCTGAAAAATATGCAGTCATCGACAATCACGGAATTGGATATGAAATCTATATGCCTTCTGGTGATTTAGGGCGCCTCGTTCACAATGAAACTGTAAAGGTCTATACCTATTATCAGTCCAATGATAATGGCACTTTACTATTTGGATTTCTTTCAAGAGAAACAAAACGTATTTTTACTCTATTAATTAGTGTTAATGGAGTTGGGCCAAAAGGTGCCCTTGCGATTTTATCCGTATTATCTGCAGAGGATTTAACCTATGCCATTCTTGGAGAAAATGTAAAAGCCATTACTTCGGCACCGGGAATCGGAAATAAGGCGGCTCAAAAGATTATCGTGGAACTAAAGGATAAGCTGGATTTAGCAGAAGCAGTTGAAAACACACTAAATGCATCTAATCAAACAGCAACAGACGCTTCCTCTCTTGGAGCTATGAAAAACAATGTACTTCTTGGACTTAGTGCCTTAGGATTTTCTAACCAGGATGCAATCAAAGCTCTAAATGCAGTTGAAGTTTCAGATGATATATCAGAAGAGGCACTACTGAAAGAAGCCTTAAATAAATTAAAGAGATAAACTATGAATAAACGTATTATTACTACAGAATTAAATACGGAAGAGGCATCTACTGAGAATTCTCTTCGCCCTTTAAGCCTGGCGGAATACATCGGACAGACTCAGGTAAAAGAGAGTCTTACTGTTTATATGGATGCAGCCAAAAATCGTGGAGAAGCCTTGGATCACGTTTTATTATATGGCCCTCCAGGACTTGGTAAAACCACATTAGCAAATATTATTGCAGCTGAAATGGGTGTAAAGATTAAGATTACAACAGGTCCCGCCATTGAAAAACCAGGCGATATGGCCGCCATATTAAATGGCCTATCAGAAAACGACGTCCTTTTTATCGATGAGATTCACCGTTTGAATCGACAGGTAGAAGAGGTGCTTTACTCTGCAATGGAAGACTATGCCATTGATGTGATTTTAGGAAAAGGACCAACAGCTCATTCTATTCGCCTAGATTTGCCAAGGTTTACCTTAGTAGGAGCAACTACACGAGCAGGTCTTTTATCTGCCCCTCTTCGTGACCGTTTTGGTGTTGTTTTTCACATGGAGTTTTATACTCCAGAGGAACTTCAAACCATTGTCATCAATTCTGCAAAAAAGATGAAGGTAGAAATCGAAGACGAAGGTGCCTTTGAACTGGCTAGAAGAAGTAGAGGAACACCTAGACTTGCAAATCGTTGGCTAAAGCGAGTAAGAGATTTTGCTGAAGTAAAATACGATGGTGTCATTACAAAAGAAGTTGCATCTTCTACCTTGGATTTACTGGATGTAGATACCCTGGGATTGGATCGCTACGATAAGGAAATCATGTTAATGATTATGGAAAAATTCGGCGGTGGTCCTGTAGGATTAGACACCTTAGCGGCAGCCATTGGAGAAGATAGTGGTACCATTGAAGATGTCTACGAACCTTATCTTGTAAAAAACGGTTTTATCAATCGAACTCCTAAGGGAAGAGTGGCAACAGATTTTGCATATCAGCACTTTGGCTTGAAAAAATGATTGTAATTTTGCCATATTTATGGCTATAATAGATATGATTTTGATTCTTGGAGGAGAATATGTCGGCAAAGAAAAGTACACAAGTACTCATTGGCGGAAAAATTTATACCTTAAGTGGATACGAAGAAGAGGAGTATTTACAGAAAATCGCTTCTTACATCAATGGCAAATTGGCCGAGTTTGATGAATTAGGTGGAATGAATAATTTTACCGTAGATATGAAATCCACTTTACTAGAAATAAACATTGCAGACGATTATTTCAAGGCAAAGGATCTTTGTGATAAGTATGAGGGTGACTTAGAACAAAAGGACAAAGAAATCTACGATCTAAAGCATGATTTAATTTCAAATCAGGTTCGAATTGAGACCTTAGAAGAGGAATTATCTACTCTAGAATCAGAGAAAAAAGAATTGCTTTCATTGAAGGCCAGATTGGAAGCCTCACTAGAGGATGCCCTTTTAGGACCGGATTCAAATGATTAATATACAGGGGTTCATATGGCCCCTGTTTTTTTATTTATAATTAAGGACAATAGTATGAAAAGAGAGATGGAAGTATTAGCCCCGGCAGGCGATTTAAAAATCTTTAAAAGCGCCATTGATGCAGGAGCTGATGCAATTTATTTTGGTGGAGATTTATTTGGAGCAAGAGCTTCTGCAAAGAATTTTTCAATCGAGGAGGCAAAAGAAGGGTTAAAGTATGCCCACGTTCGAAATAAAAAGGCATATTTGACCGTAAATACCCTTTTAAAGAATCCTGAAATAGAAGAGGAATTATATCATTACATAAAAGAATACTATGAAAGTGGTATCGATGGCGTCATTATTCAGGATTTTGGTGTGTATCACTTTTTAAATAAGTTTTTCCCTGAACTGGAATTACACGCATCTACTCAGATGAATCTTTCGTCAAAATACGGAGCGAAGTTTTTAAAGGATAATGGAGCCAGTCGTATTGTAACGGCTCGTGAATTATCCCTAAAAGAAATCAAAGAAATCCACGATGAAGTCGGAATAGAAATCGAAGCCTTTGTTCATGGAGCTTTGTGTGTCTGCTATTCAGGAAACTGTTTAATGTCTTCCTTTATCGGTGGAAGAAGCGGAAACAGAGGACGTTGTGCCCAGCCTTGTAGACTGCCATACACCCTTTGCGATTCAAATTTTGAGCCTATATCGGAAGAGAGTAAATACTATTTATCTCCAAAGGATTTATGGGGGATTCACGATTTACATCATTTGTATGACGCTGGGGTATATTCTTTAAAAATAGAAGGTCGTTTAAAAAATGAAGCCTATGTCACAAACGTAGTGTCTGTGTATCGTAAATACGTGGATTTATTAATAGAAAATGGTAGTGAAAACTACAAGGTTGATCCTGCTGATATCAAGCGCTTAATGGATGCAGGAAACCGAGGAGGATTTACCAATCGTTATTTCGAGTTTCGAAATCACAAGGATATGATGGATTACGAAAATTCCTCCTTCCAGCAAAAGAATAAAAAACCATACTTTGGTACTCAGGAGGCACAGAAAAAGGAACTCTATGGAGAGTTTATTGCAACCATTGGTTCCCCAATTAGTTTAAATGTGTGGGATGAGGACGGAAACGTCGTTGAATTACAGGCTGGAATCGTGGAAGAAAGCAAGGGCAATGCTACAAAAAAAGAAGATATCGAAAAGAAACTTCTTCCTTCCGGAGACAGTGCTTATCAATTAAAACACCTGAACTATACAGTGGATGAAAATGCCTTTGTTCCTTTAAAGTTTGTAAAACAATTGCGAAGAGATGCGCTTAAAGCCTTTGATTCACCTAAGGAAAAGAAATCCTATCCTTATGAAAAGGTAAAACCACTAGATACGAAAAAAAATCACCATATTGTGATTGGTGTAAGTGATAAAAAACAGTTTTCTGCTGTTATGGATGCAAATATTGCCTCTCATGTTGTACTAAAAGATCACATATGGCTAAAGGACTATAATTGGTTGGAAGAAATTCTTCAGTTTGACTATAACATTTATCTCACCCTTCCTGTGATTATTCGAAAGAATAATATGGATTTAGTCATTGAAAAGGTGAATAAGTATAAGGATAAGGTTCGGGGATTTTATGTTGGCAGTTACGATGGACTAGAGCTGTTAAATGAGTTAAACATACCAAAAAATCAGGTGTTTTTTGATCAACGACTCTATACGTTTTCTAACCGAAGCGAAGAAGCCTTTGCAGCATTAGGATATGAAAATTTCTATGCTCCATTAGAGTTAAACGAAAAAGAACTTCGGCACCGTTACAACCTTTCATCAGAACTTATGGTTTATGGATATGTGCCTTTAATGTACATGGCAAATTGTGTATTTCAATCTACCTTTCCATGTAAACAAAGTCCGGAAACACTACTGTATTTAAAGGATCGAAAAAACGCCTATTTTCCTGTGATTAATCAATGTTTTCAGTGCACAAATGTACTGTTTAACAGTGTGCCTATCAGCATTTTCCAGGATAAAAAAGCCATTGAATCTCTTCAGATGGCTCGCATTCGACTGGATTTTACCTTTGAAAGCGAGAATAAAACCAGAGAAATTCTTGCATTGTTCCAATCGAAGTATTTAAATGGTGACAGTGGAGAAATATCCCTAGATTATACAAGAGGACATTTTAGACGAGGAGTTTTATAGTTTGTTACACTTACTAGTTACGATTTCAAAATATACCATAATGATTATGTTTGCCATTTATACCTATGACTGCTTTGCTGTATTGCGTCCTGGTATGAAGCCGGAAAAAAGAGAGCATATGTATAAAAAGCAAACTACCTTAATCTATTTAATACTACTAAATGCTAATGCAGTGTTACTTTGTTCCCTCATGGATTTTCGAATTATCATTATGTCAGTGGCAGAGATGATTTTTATCGCTCTCACTTTACTGATTTACAATCGAATCTATAAGGGAGCCTCTTTATCTGTTGTAAATAATATGTGCATGCTTTTAACTTTAAGCTTTATTATTTTAACAAGATTAGATATCGAAAAAGCCATTCGACAGTTTGGAATTGCCTGCGTAGCCTTAGTTATTACCTGCGTTATTCCGCTTTTTATTTCAAAGCTAAAGTTTTTAAATAAACTAAGTTTTTTATATGCCATTATCGGTATTTTCGGACTTGGAGTGGTTACCATTGCAGGTTCCACAGAATATGGTGCCAAATTAAATATTTCCATTGGTTCTGTAACCATTCAGCCTTCTGAATTTATCAAGATTTTATTTGTCTTTTTTGTGGCATCTATTTTATATCAATGGGAAGATATTACGGAGTTGTTTTACGCATCCGGTGTTGCCTTATTGCACGTTCTTTTATTGGTAGCTTCAAAGGATTTAGGTGGAGCCGCAATTTTCCTTATTACCTATTTGGCCATGATGTATGTGGCTACGAAAAATCCATTGATTCTAGTGGGCGGATTTGGCATTGGAGCCGTGGGAAGTTTCATGGCATACAAACTCTTTACCCATGTTCAAAACCGTGTTATCGCATGGCTGGATCCCTTATCCGTCATTGATGACCAGGGCTATCAGGTAAGCCAATCCCTATTTGCCATTGGAACCGGCGGATGGTTCGGTAGTGGTCTTGGAGAAGGTATGCCGGATAAAATCCCTGTTGTAACAAAAGACTTTGTGTTTGCAGCCATTTCAGAGGAAATGGGTGGGGTTGTAGCCCTTTGCTTAATATTTGTATGTATCAGTTGTCTTTTGATGTTTTTCAATATATCCATGAGCATCAAAGATATGTTTTATAAACTAATCGCCTTAGGCTTAGGTACCATTTATGGAATTCAGGTATTTTTAACCTTAGGTGGGGTCATTAAATTTATTCCTTCTACAGGAGTTACCCTTCCTTTGATTAGTTATGGTGGAAGTTCCCTTCTTTCCACCATGGTGTTATTTGCAGTAATTCAAGGGTTATACATTATGAGAAACGACCAGGAAAGTGAATTGGAAGATGGCAAGACAAAAAGAACCAAGAGAAATAGAGATTATTGATTTAAATCCAAAAAATAAAAATCAAAAGAATAAAAACTCTAAAAAAAATAACTCAAATAATAATGAGAATCGTGCAAAAGGTTCCCGTTCAAAAGAACCACAGCCAATACAGCCAAAAGAGAAGAATGGTTCTAAAAACAGGGAATTTGCTGTGATTACCTATGGCTTTTTAGCCCTATTCATTGCTTTGAGCGTTTATTTTTGCTACTTCATGGAGTTTCAAAGCGAAGATTTTATCAATAACTCCTACAATGCAAGAATCGCACAATTATCCAACAGCATCATTCGAGGGGATATTGTCTCCTCTGATGGGGAAGTCCTTGCAACTTCCTCTGTAGACTCACAAGGCAATGAGACTAGAGAATATCCCAATGGCTCTACCTTTGCCCATGTCATTGGCTATAATTCCAACGGATTAATGGGAGTAGAATTAGATGCAAATTTCTATTTGCTCCGTAGCCATAGTTTTATTCTAAATCGACTTTTAAATGACTTAAAAGATGAAAAAAGTCAAGGTGATACCGTTGTTACCACCTTAAATGCTCAGTTGCAAAAAACCGCTTACTTTGCTATGGGAAATTACGATGGGGCTGTAGTGGCAATGGAACCTAGTACCGGAAAGATTTTATCTATGATTTCAAAGCCAGACTTTGACCCCAATACCATAGAAGATGACTACAGTGAAATTGCAACGGATAGCAGTTCTTCTGTTTTATTAAATCGTGCAACCAGCGGTCTCTATCCACCTGGTTCCACCTTTAAAATTCTTACTGCATTGGAATATTTAAACGAAGGCGGGAACAATACAGATAGTTTTGACTGTGATGGAAGCTTTACTTCCGATGGATACGAGATTCATTGCTATGGAAACAAGGCTCATGGAAACGAGACCTTTTTAGAAGCCTTTGGAAATTCTTGTAACGTAGTATTTTCTCAGGTTGGTTTGACCTTGGATTTAAATTCTTTTTATGGATTGTCTGAACAGTTACTCTTTAATAAATCTCTTCCAACGAGATTATCCAATGTAAAGAGCAGTAGTTTTTCTTTATCTGAAGATGCATCAGATAGTTTAATCATGCAAACATCCATTGGACAGGGCGATACCCTTGTAACACCTCTCCATATGGCAATGATTGCGTCTTCTATATGTAATGAAGGCCTATTAATGGAACCATACATCATTGATAGTGTTCAAAACGACGAGGGAACAAATGTAGAAAGTTATAGTGAATCCGAATACGGAAACATTCTTACCACGGTTCAGGCAGAAGAATTAGAAGAGTATATGCGTTTTGTTGTAACAGACGGAACTGCCAGCGCACTAAATACAGATTCTTATGAAGCCTTTGGTAAAACAGGATCTGCAGAATACAATTCTGATAAGGATGATACTCATTCATGGTTTGTAGGATATGCCAAAGATGGTGACAAAGAAATTGCCGTTGCCATTATATTAGAAGGAGCCGGTAGCGGTAGTAGCTATGCAGTTCCTGTAGCAAAAGCCATGTTTGATACTTATTTTGGAAATTAAGACACAAAAAAAGAACTGTCAAAGACAGTTCTTTTTTATTATGCTCTCTCAACTTTTCCAGAACGTAAGCAGGAAGTGCAAACATATAATCTCTTAGGAGTTCCGTTAACTTTACATTTAACAGATTTTACGTTTGATTTCCACATACGATTGGATCTTCTATGAGAATGGCTCACCTTAATACCGAAATGAGCACCTTTTCCGCAAACTGCACATTTTGCCATGATAAGCACCTCCTTTATTATCCATCATATTGAGTTGTTTTTTACGCAACACGAGTATTCTATCAAACTGTATTTAAAAAAGCAAGGGTTTTCTTTTTTATTTATAAAGAATTGTATTTTTTATGAAATAAGCTATAATATTTAAGTGTCTGTATGCATTTTTACAGATGATTGAATTTAAGAATATTGGAGGAATAGCTATGCAAGGTCAAGGGCAGATGAAAACGGACTTCGGTAAAATCGTAATTGATGCTGATGTTATTGCAACTTATGCCGGTTCCGTAGCAGTTGAATGCTTTGGTATTGTTGGTATGGCCGCAGTAAATATGAAAGACGGTTTAGTAAAGCTTTTAAAAGCTGATTACTTAAACCATGGAATTGATGTAAACGTAACTGATAATGAAATCTCTTTGGATTTTCATGTAATTGTTTCTTATGGCGTAGGTATCGCTACGGTTTGTGAAAACCTTGAAGAAACCGTTAAGTACCGTGTAGAAGAGTTTACCGGTATGACAGTTAAAAATATTAACGTCTTTGTTGAAGGCGTTCGAGTGATTGACTAGGAGGAATTTTTAAGGTGGAGATAAATACCATTAAAGCGAATGATCTTTCCCGAATGTTTTTGGCAGGATCAAAATACTTAGAAGCCAATAAAGATGTGATTAACGAGTTAAACGTGTTCCCTGTACCTGATGGTGATACAGGAACAAATATGACCATGACGATTATGTCAGCTGCCAAAGAAGTAGCAGCATTAGAAGATCCGGACATGACGAAATTATGTAAAGCAATTTCTTCTGGTTCTCTTCGTGGTGCAAGAGGTAACTCCGGTGTTATCCTTTCACAGCTTTTCAGAGGCTTTACAAAGGTTGCAAAGACACATGATGAACTTACAGTTGAAATCTTGGCTGAAGCTTGTCAAAAGTCTGTAGAAACAGCTTATAAAGCTGTTATGAAGCCAAAGGAAGGTACCATTTTAACTGTTGCAAAGGCTGCAGCAGATAAAGCTACCGAAATGGCAGATAAAAC
>JAILMB010000114.1 GCA_024692825.1 Lachnospiraceae bacterium
GACATATCTGATAGGCTTTTGGCATCAATAGGCATTTGTTCCTTCATCATGGTATTTACCATATTAATGGAATCTTCTGTAACAGCCATGCCTGCAGCATCTAATGCATTTAATAAAGTAGGATTATTCATAGATCCGATAGAAACCGGTTTAATTTGAATGGTATTATCCTCATTGGACTTAACCTGAAAGAAGACTGACTCTCCTATTTTTAAGGAGACTGAGCCGTCTAAACGAGCCGTAATATTCTGGCCGCTTGATAAGCCAAGGACAACCTGGTTTCCTTTGATACTGTTTACTGTACCTTCGAAAACCTGTCCTTTTTGAAGCTTTGATAGAGTAGATACAAGTTGTTCTACTCCCTTTGTCTTGGTTTTCGTTGAAATTTCCCCACCGTTGGATAAATTGGCCTGATATTGATTAACTAAGTCCGATACCTGCACGATGGTTCACCTCCCCCCTTAATGTTTCCAAGACTCATTCATGTTTTTTAAAAAACTCATGCGATGTTCTTCGCAAGGTCCGTATTTTGTAATCATATTTCGATGAAACTCTGTTCCATATCCCTTGTGATCTTTGAATCCGTACATAGGATACTTCTCATCTAGTTCATCCATAATGCGATCCCTTGTTACCTTTGCCAAAATACTGGCTGCAGCAATGGATACGCTCTTTGCATCTCCTTTAATAATAGGCTCTTGAGGAATGGATAATTCCGGAATCTCAAAAGCATCTGTCAAAGCAAAATCCGCCTTTGTCTGAAGGTTTGAAATAGCAAGTCTCATAGCTTCAAAATCCGCTTTTCCAACTCCAATCTCATCAATACGCTTTGCACTCACGATCCCAACACCCCAGGCAACTGCTTTTTCCTTAATCTCATCAAATAACATATCACGCTTTGCGGGAGATAGTTTTTTAGAATCGTTTAAATAAAGGATGTCTGTATCTAGCGATAGAATTGCTGCTCCTGCCACAACCGGTCCTGCAAAAGGTCCCCGGCCTGCTTCATCCACACCACAGATATGAAGATACTTTTCTCCATGGCGTCGTTCGTAAACTTTCATCTGTTCTAAACGAAGCAACTCGTGTTCCCGTTCTTCAATTTGTTTTTCGGCTTTTTTCACCAAAGATTTTACGCCTGAGCGTTCATCGACTAAGTATTCATCTATAAACGCCTTAAGCTGTTCAAAAGGAAGCTGTTGCAACTCCTTTTTAATATCTGAAATCGACTTTGCCATTAGTTATTCACCTTATAGTTCTTAAGAAATGTTATTTCATTAAATGGATAAATACGAAGCCAGGCACGACCAACGATTCGATCTCGTTCAATATTGCCTACTTCTTCATATCGGCTATCCAAGCTGGCATTTCGGTTATCCCCTAAGACAAAGTACTCATCCTCTCCTAAGGTGATTGGTTCAATTGCCCGACCGGGATCTTGAATGGTGGCAAGTCCGTAATCTTCCTCCAATAAGGTTCCATTAATGTAAATATTTCCATTTAAATCAATATTTACGGTCTCCCCCGGAAGACCGATGACACGCTTAATATAGTAGGTTTCATCATCTACAGGGAAAATCACAATATCAAAACGTTTCGGATCCGTAAACTGATAGGTGAGTTTATCCATAATCAAATTATCCCCATCACTTAAAGTCGCCTCCATCGAAGATCCACTCACCTCTGTACGCTGTCCTACAAAGTGAAGAATTAAAAACGTAATCAAAAATACAATGGCAATATAAAACAGCATGGAGACAAATTCCTTTGCCTTGCTTTCTACCTTTTCTGTTTTTTGTCCGCTTAAATCATTTTCTAAATTTTTCTCGTCCATTTTTGCTCCTTAGTCCATAGGTCGTTCTATGGATATTTTGCCAAGTCTACCATTCTTAAAATCATCCAAAAATAAGGTTGCGGCTTTTGTAAAGTCAACATCTCCTCCGGATTTTACACATTTGCGGTTTATCGCAATATCATTCATAACCTGAACCGGTTCCTTGGTTTCATCTACTTCATATTTTTCGGAAATTCTGCCGGGATACAACTGACGTAAAAGTTTAACTACCTCAAGAGCCATCTCATCTGTCTGAATCACTTCCGCACGAATGGCTCCAATGGCAGCCAAATAAAAACCTACCGTTTGATCTTCAAACTTTGGCCAAAGAATTCCTGGAGTATCTAAAAGTTCCAAGTCTTTACGAAGGCGAATCCACTGTTTTCCTTTTGTCACACCCGGTTTATTTCCAGTCTTTGTAGCAGCTTTTCCTGCATAGGAATTAATGAAGGTAGATTTTCCGATATTTGGAATTCCTACCACCATGGCACGAATGGGACGATTTTTAATCCCACGCTTCGCATCTCGCTCTCGCTTTGCCTTACAGGCTTTTTCTACTGCTCCATCCACTAACTTTGCAGACTTTTTATCTCTGGCATCAATGGCAATGGCCACATATCCCTTTTCTTCAAAGTAGCTTATCCACTGCTTTGTAACAGCGTCATCACTTAAATCTCTCTTATTTAATAGAACAATACGGGCCTTTCCCTGGCCTAGTTGATCAATGTCAGGATTCCTGCTGGAAAGAGGAATTCTCGCATCAATCAACTCAATTACCAAATCTATAATCTTAATATCTTCCCTCATTTGACGAATAGCCTTCGTCATATGTCCGGGGTACCACTGAAATTCCATATAAACTCCTTAATAATTCACTAATCCAAAGTGGCCAAGGCTTAAGCAAAACCAAACCTTTCCAACTACTGCTTCGGAAGAAATATTTCCAATGGTCTCATAACGGGAATCTTCCGAATTGTTACGGTTATCTCCTAAGAGAAAATATTCATCTTCTCCTAAAGTAATCTCTGTTGATGCCAATCCTGCATCTTCAATGTCTTCTGTCTCTGCAATATTGTGAAATAACACATCATTTACGTATACATCTCCATTGGAAATCACAATAGTATCTCCCGGAGTTCCGATTACACGTTTTACAGAGTATTGAGCGCTAAGGTTTGAACTAGGCTGAAATACAACGATATCATTTGTATCAATAGAACCAATCTTATTTAGAAGCACCACATCACCCGAACTTAGGGTAGGTTCCATGGACTCTCCTGCGATGGTCATTCGAATACCAAAAGAGCGAACAGTTCCATAGGCTAACAGGTTCACAAGTAGAATCTCTAATATAAAAATTGCTATTTTTTTCGCCTTTTCCTTTTGAAATCTCCGTCTTCTTCTTTGGAAATTCAAGCCATCTTTTCTAAGAGGTGTGTTTTTTTTGATAGTTCTTAAGATATTCATAGTTCCTCACATCGCATAATAAATCTATGTTATATAATATCATATTTTATACATCTATAAACATAAAAAAGGAACAACTCCCGAAAGAATTGTTCCTAGCAAAACACTTATAATTAGATGCTTTCCTTAACCTTAGCAGCCTTACCAATACGGCCTCTTAAGTAGTTCAACTTAGCACGACGAACTTTACCCTTACGAACAACTTCGATCTTGTCGATGCTAGGGCTGTGAAGTGGCCATGTCTTTTCAACTCCAACTCCGTTAGAGAACTTTCTTACAGTGAAAGTAGCGCGGTTGCTTCCGCCCTGAACCTTAAGAACAGTTCCTTCGAAAATCTGGATTCTTTCACGGTTTCCTTCTTTGATTTTAGCATGAACTTTAATTGTATCACCTACGTTAAATTCAGTGATTTCTGACTTAAGTTCAGCATCTTCGATGTTTTTAATAATTTCCTGTGCGTTCATTCTTGTGACCTCCTATTTCTATTTGACGTTCTTATTGCTTTTGCAACAGAGGACCATCTCTTAATTGTCAACAACTCTGATATATTATCACGGGTATATAAAAATTGCAAGTATTTTTTGCACTATTCTTCCCAATCATCCAGTAAATCCGGACGCAGGCGCTTGGTACGTTCAATGGACTGTTGCAGACGCCAGGCATCAACCTTTGCGTGATCTCCTGACAAGAGAATCTCCGGAACTTCTTTCCCCCTCCACTCTCTAGGTCTTGAATACTGCGGATATTCCAGCAACCCATTTTCAAAAGACTCCGTAGAAGCCGAATCATCATTGTGTAAAACTCCTGGAATCAAACGGGAAATACAATCCACCATTACCATGGCAGGAAGTTCACCACCTGTTAACACAAAGTCTCCCAATGAGACAAATTCATCTACAATCTCTTCCAGCACTCGTTCATCTACACCTTCATAATGGCCACATAAAAAAATCAGATTTTCTTCACTGGCATATTGTTTGGCAAGAGTCTGCTTAAATGTCTTCCCCTGAGGTGTTAGATAAATGCAGCGATAATTCCCCTCAATGCGATCAACAATAGATTGAAAGCAATCAAAAATCGGTTGTGCCTGCATTACCATACCTGCGCCACCACCATAGGGATAATCATCCACCTTCCCATGTTTATCCAGGGTGAAATCTCTAATATTTACAGCTTCGAGATTTAAAAGTCCATTATCAATGGCTCTTCCTGTAATGGATGTATTTAGCCCTGACATAATCATTTCAGGAAACAATGTCATAACATAGCAATTCATAGAGTACCTCTTATAATAGTCCTTTTAAAATATGAATCTTTACCAGTTTATTTTCTAAAGAAACATCTAATACACACTCATCAATGACCGGTAGTAAAAGTTCCTTTTTGGTTTCATTTTCTTCTATTACATACACATCATTAGCACCTGTTTTTAACACATCCACAATTACGCCGTGAAATGACTCGTCATCAGATACTACGTTTAAACCTATTAAATCTGCGATGTAATACTCTCCTTCTTCTAGAGGAACTGCATGTTCTCTATCTACATAGAGTTCACATTTTTTATATTTTTCTGCTTCATTAATGTCGGCAAATTCTTTAAACTTAAGAATTACCTGTTCTTTAAAAAACTTGCAGGATTCTACATGCAATAAATAAAAGTGATGCTTATGATCTTCCATGTACACTTCTTTTAGTTTTTTAAATCGCTTTATATCATCTGTAGTTGGATAAATCTTTACTTCCCCTTTGATTCCATGGGTAGTAATAATCCCGCCTACTCTTAATAGTTCATCTTCATTAACAAATACTTCTTCCATAAATCTCCTATAGAAAAAAAGAGTTGCTCTAAACTTCTTTTAAAGCAACTCTATCAAACTAGTTTGCGTCAACGATATCAACGATGACTTTTTTCTCTTCTTTAGAGGCTGCCGCTTTAACAACTGAGCGGATAGCCTTTGCTATACGACCCTGTTTACCGATTACTTTCCCCATGTCGCTAGGAGCTACACGAAGCTCTACTACAATAGCGCGATCGGATTCCTTCTCACTTACTTCTACCTGATCCGGATTTTCAACAAGGGCTTTTGCAATTACTTCAACCAAATCTTTCATTGCACTTACCTCATTATTACAATATTAATCAATAATCTTATTTGTTAATTCCGGCATTCTTGAAAAGTCTTGCAACTGTTTCAGTAGGCTGAGCACCATTAGCTAACCACTTCTGAGCAAGTTCTTCATTTACATGTACTTCTGCAGGCTCCTGATTAGGATCATAAGTTCCGATTTCTTCGATGAAACGTCCATCTCTAGGTGAACGAGAATCTGCTGCTACGATACGATAAAAAGGTTTTCTCTTCTTACCCATTCTTTTTAATCTGATTTTAACTGCCATGTTTATTTACCTCCTAAAAAACTATTATACATAAAACATTTGCAATTTATTAAAAAGGAAAACGCATTCGTCCCTTTTTGCCTTTCATCATGCCGCTCATCTGTTTCATCATCTTGCGGCTTTGTTCAAACTGTTTGATAAAGCGGTTTACCTCTGCTATATCAACTCCTGCCCCCTGAGCAAGTCGATGCTTTCTACTAGGGTTCATAAGCTTTGGATTTTCTCTTTCTTCTGGAGTCATAGAATAAATAATGGCTTCAATATGAGAGAGCTTTTTATCATCCACAGCTCCTTCGATTTGATTCATTTGGGACTTGTTTAAATTCATTCCCATACCAGGCATCATTCCAAGAATAGAGGAAAGTCCACCCATCTTTTTCATCTGAGCCATAGAATCCAAATAATCGTTAAAATCAAACTCGGCTTTTTTCATTTTTTTCGCCAAGTCTTTTGCCTTGTCTTCGTCAATGGCGCTCTGTGCTTTTTCGATTAAGGAAAGCACATCTCCCATTCCAAGAATACGGGAAGCCATACGATCCGGATAAAACTGTTCCAAATCAGAAAGTTTTTCTCCCATACCACAGTATAGGATCGGTTTTCCGGTAACAGCACGAATAGAAAGAGCCGCACCACCTCTGGTATCACCATCTAACTTGGTAAGAATTACTCCATCGATACCGATTTTTTCATCGAAGGTTCCAGCAACATTTACTGCATCCTGACCTGTCATGGCATCTACAACTAAAATACTCTGTGCCACATCTACGGTATCTTTAATATCAATCAACTCCTGCATCATTTCTTCATCTACATGAAGACGACCAGCAGTATCCAAAATAACAACGTTTAAATTATTCTTTTTCGCATGTTCTAGCGCAGCCTTTGCAATATCCTTTGGCTTTGTCTTATCTCCCATTGAAAACACGGGAACATCCTGCTTTTGTCCATTGATTTTCAACTGTTCAATCGCAGCCGGACGATAAATATCACATGCTACCAGTAAAGGACGTTTTCCTTTATTTTTCATTTGACCTGCAAGCTTTGCTACGGTTGTAGTTTTACCTGCACCCTGAAGACCGCACATCATAAGAACGGTAATTTCTTGTCCCGGACGATATTGAATCTCCGTTGTTTCAGAGCCCATAAGGGATGTCAATTCTTCATTTACAATTTTAATAACGGTTTGACCAGGATTTAATCCGTTCAAAACCTCTTCACCGACAGCCCGTGCTTCTACGGATTTTACAAAGTTTTTTACGACTTTGAAATTAACGTCAGCTTCTAACAGTGCCAAACGAACTTCTTTTAATGCAGCCTTAACGTCATCTTCTGACAAACGGCCTTTTCCTCGAAGTCCTTTAAAGACATCTTGTAATTTTTCAGATAAACTATCAAATGCCATAAGCGATCCTTATCTTCTATATTACAGTTCTTCTAAAATCTCATTTGAAATATCACGGATTTTTTGAAGATTATTTTCAGAGTGTTCTTCTTCCGTTAGTTTTACGATTCCGTCTACTTTTTCTCTGACGTTCATAAACTTATCAATGAGATGTAAACTGGATTCATAATCTTCTAACGTCTTTGTGCAACGATGTATCAAATCTGAAACTCCCTGACGGCTGATGCCTTGATCATCCGCAATTTCTTTTAGAGACAAATCCTCTAAAACATAAGCTTCAAATATTTCTTTTTGATGTTCATTTAAGAGTTCTCCATAGAAATCATAGAGATAACCCTGTCGGATTTTTGGTTCCATAAACACAAACCTTCTCTTTCGTTACCTAGTACACTATACATAACAAAAAAGAAGGTGTCAAGTATTTTTTCTTGACACCTCCTGTTATTCGCTTCTCATGTGCTCTAATATTTCCGCTCGCTCAATTTGAATCTGCTGCATAATCGCCGTAGCAGATTTATTTCCTGAAGCATCTGGATGATAGGTTTTCACTAACACACGATATTCTTTTTTCAAAATATTAATATCTTTTTTCGCTTCTTCACTAAACCAGCCATTATTGACTTCCAGTGAAGCCTCAAAAGCAGCTCTGGCTTCTTCAAACTTCCGTCTTCGCTCTTCCTTTTCCCTCTCCTTTTCCGCTCTTCGATCAGGATTTTCAAAGGTATCGCCATCAAAATAAGAGGCAGCATCTTTTTGATGTAGAGAAATCTCTGTATCTTCTTTTAAGAATCTATGATCAACAATTCTACCGTCCCGCCACTGGTAATAGGATAATTTCAGATCGTGTTCTAGGGAACTAATAAAGTATCTTCCCTTGTATTTATACAAGCGATGTTCCGAAATAGTATCTGCAATGGAATAAAAAATTGCATCTCTTGTTAAATACATATGTAGCAAATACTTTGCAAAGGGATGATTCGTTTCAATAATAATCGCTGCATGGCGACGGGCTTCTTCCATGCGAAGCTTTGCCATATGATTCAACTCTTCTTCCATTTCCTGTTGCATCTCTTCATAGTCAGCAATCACTCTTGCGTACTTCATTCCATCTTCGGGATGTTTTCTCATCATCTTTCTTTGAATATAGATAAATGATTCCATACGTTTTAGAGAACGATTGATTGGACGGGCCTCTTTCGCACAGGAAGCAAACACTTCTGCAATCATATCCAGATCATCATACAAAATAGATGCAACAAATACTGGATCATACAAAATATTAATTAACTTGTCCTTTTGGAACGGTGATCTATAGTCACTCCAGTCCTTTTGCTTTAGCATCCGAAGCACCACATCATCTCTTCGCAATATTAGCGCATAATGAAGCGGTGTCAGTCCTAAATCATCCTGCCATAACAGTTCAGGACCGGATACTTCAGTGTTCTTTTCTATTTTTTCATAAACTAAAGATAATTTTTCTTTGTGGTACTTTGCCCGGAAGTTTTCATATTTCCAGTAATCTTCCGCCTGTAAATAGCTTCCTGCCATATCCATGATTTTGTCCGCATATTCTCCATCTTCAATTCGAATGGATAAGTAGGATAAAATCACACATTGATGAAGAGTAAAACGATCGAGCCTCTTCAGATTCAAATATGGCTCAATTAATCCCTGAGTCATATAAAAATCCGAAGCTCTAGAAATATCGTTTACAAAAGATTGATAAAACAACTCATCCGGTCGCTCTAACACACGATAAATATCATCATCTAACCTTCCTTTGACAGAAGCCAAAAACATCTGATATTTCTTTTCATCACAACTACGATACAAGTCCTCTGCCCGAAGAAATGCAATGTCTTTAAAATAGGTGGCTTCATCTTCTGCAACCGCTAAAAGCATTTCGTCTCTTGGCATTAAACGACCATTGTCATGGAGGCTTTTTCGTATCAAATCCAGCATCCATCCCAGTGTCATTTCATAGGAATGACGTTCTTTTACATTCATTCGAGCGATATTCTTTTGTAATGAACGAAGTAACTCTACTAGTTCTTTACCTGTAGTATCTCTAGGTGCCACTGTGCGGCCAAAGATTCTACAATTCTGGTCCTTGTTCATAAGATGAACATTCTCATTAGATTCTTCCTGGAAAACAACAAACTGACATAATTGGGATAATGGAATACGATTAGATGGTGCCCAATTTTTATGGGACGGGTCAATATAAATCGCTTGATCCGTAATAATCGTTCCGCTTCCCTCTAAAGAAATGGTCGAAAAAGAACTACTATAAGCATAGACCATCATCTTCTCTTCTTTTGGAATCTGATAGTTCTCATAGTATTGGTTAACATTATTAACTTTATCAAAGTCGAAGACCAAGCTTTTGTATTTGCTTTTGCCTACGACAAGAAGTTCCTGAAAGCCAGGCATAATATTTCCTCCGTAAGCATACAGCTTCTATCACAGAACCTGTACGACCCACAAACCGAACTCATTATATCATGATTCCCATAAAAAATCATCTATATTTTGATGGCAGTAGATACACCTATACAAAATATGGCGTCTCAAAGACTCGAGACGCCACAAATTCCAATCATTCCTATTTTGTAAAAGCAAGCGAAACATAATGAGTAGCATTCCAAACATTATGCTCTAATTCTTCCTTCGTAATGGGCCGTTGTTTTTTTGCCGGAGAACCAACAGCCACTGTGTTATCACCTATCACCATATTCTCCGTAACCAATGCCCCTGCTCCTATAATGCAATTAGAACCAACCTTTGCACCATTCATAATAATAGCGCCCATTCCTATAACAGTGTTGTCCCCTATATCACATCCATGAACAATGGCCCCATGTCCAATGGAAACATTTTTTCCAACATGGCAACTATGGCCCATCCCAACATGAAGTATCGCTCCATCTTGAATGTTGGTATTCTCTCCTACTGTAATGGGATGATCATCCCCTCGTAAAACGGCGTTATACCATACTCCAACATGTGTTCCTAAAGTGACATCTCCTATTATCTTTGCTCCATCAGCAATAAAAACTGTCTCACTCATAGCTACTTCCTACTTATACAAAACATTCTTCTAAAGCTTTTGAAAACTGATCTGCACAGGAAGTTCCTCTACCGCCACAATCATTTCCGCGAAGAATATCTGCTACTTCTTTTGCATCTTTTCCCTCTACCAATTTAGAAATAGCTTTTAAATTCCCATTGCATCCACCAGTAAAGCTAACATTATAAATTTTTCCATCTTCCATATCAAACTCAATCAATCTTGAACAAACACCTCTTGGTGTATAAGAAATATGTCTCATTTTTCCTCTCTTTCATACAATAACATCTATAAACGCACACTTTCTAGAGTGTATGTCACATCAACGTTTTCATGCTCC
This sequence comes from Lachnospiraceae bacterium, assembly GCA_024692825.1. Classification (GTDB taxonomy): domain Bacteria; phylum Bacillota; class Clostridia; order Lachnospirales; family Lachnospiraceae; genus JAILEN01. The sequence goes on from JAILMB010000114.1 coordinate 10,512, forward strand.
GGGAGAGTCTCCCATACTTTTAAAATACGTTCAATGGTATTATTTGCATCATCAACGTCAAAATTCGTAAGCAAAATAAAAAATCGATTTGCACTACTTTGAGTTATAATATCACTTTTTCTCAAAGATTTCTTTAAAACATCACCAAAGGCTATGGTTACTTCAGAGAAATTTTGTTTTCTGTCATCATCTTCCGGATGGAGTGAAAACAAAACCTTCACCACCGATCCACCGTTATTCTTTAGATATCTCATAATAAAACGATAAATCCAGGTAAAAGAATCCTGCCCTAATACCATTGCATGTTGGGCATTTCGTTCTTCCATCAGTATTGTCATACGATTTAATTCTTTTTCTAAATCTGTGGCCAGTTCATCTTGCAAATCAGAAAAAGGTGTATAAATAACAATATCGTGTTTGCCATGTTCCTTTGCTGTATAAAGCATCTTATCAGCTAATGGAAACAAACTCTGGTAATCCTTTCCTTGATCAGGTACAAAGACCACCCCTGCTGAAACACCAATTGGAACCTTAAATCCTTCACCGATAATTTCTTTACATCTTTTCGTCAGTTCCTCATTGAGACGATCGCACAGACATTCCACCGATTCTTTTTGTGTCATGTTGTCAAAGAAACCACAAAATTCATCTCCACCGATTCGACATAGTAAATCTTCCTCACGGGTATTTTCACGAACGCTATCAGCAAAGGCAGCTAACACCTGGTCTCCCATTTCATGGCCATATAAATCATTGACTAATTTGAAATTATCCAAATCCATGACCACAAGTGCACCTTTATCTTCCGCACATCTTTTCTCTAGTTTTTCCGCTGCCCAGGTCTGGTTGATAAAGCCAGTCAATCCATCCACCGAAGCCTCATCGGTAAGACTTTCAATAGTCTGAATACTACGAATGGTCTTCATGACTCGTTTTAAAACAATATCTTTATCAAAGGGCTTTCGAATATAGTCAGATGCCCCCAGTTCTAAGCCTATTTTTTCTGACTCGTTGTCCTTTGTTCCAGTAAGGAAAATTACCGGCGTCTGTTTTATATTTTCTTTTAATTCGTAGTCTCTCAAATGGCGATATGTCTCAAATCCATCCATTTCCGGCATTAAAAGGTCAAGAATAATTAAATCAGGCCGATTCTTTTTCATAAAATGTAACAGATCTTTTCCCGATCGAACCACACTGACTTTCAGATTTTGACCTTTTAACAAGTTACGAGCGATTTTTAGACTAATCACATCATCATCCACCACTACAACCCAGTATTTATCCAAATTTTACTCTCCCTATCGAACTACATGAATGTCTGTAATTGCTGTTTGATCCCCAGTAAGTGCTATATACACTTCTTTTGGATTTTCGTGAATAGTTGCATTTGCACGAATGGAGAATAAATCATTTTCTGTTTCTAGGGTAATCTTATTATTATCCCTGGAAATTCTAATGCTGTAATCCATTCCCTCTTTGTTGAATTCCATCCATTGTTTCCACTCTGCAAAGTCCAGGTTATGATCCACCTCAACCTCGCATTGTGCATATTCCTTATAATCAATGTTCTCGCCATCCATTACAAGTACCATATACTCATGGTAATCCTCTGAAGTTTCTTTTCCATCCTTCGAAGAAAATACCTTAATAAATGGGCATTGCCAAACCAGTCTTGCTGTAGGCAAACTCATGGAGTGGAACTTCAGGGTTAATCCCTCTTCTACAGGAATGGACTGGGAACTTTCCGTGCACCAATTGTCCACCTGCACATTCGGAATATCTCCCTCCGGCTTGTTGTTAATATAACTAATCTCTTCTGCAATACGAGGAATCGCATCGGCAGTTACTTTTTCATCCTCATTATTCACAAAAATATTATGAATAATACAGTGTTCTCCTCCAAGAGAAATATAAAGATATCTGGAAGTGTCCGGCATGGCTATGGTTACAGTAATGGTCTGTTTCTCGTCCATAATCTTTATCATAGCGTGATCCTTGTAGCGAAGCGCACGAACCTCATAATGATTGCCTTCCATTTCATCATCATATCTAGAGGTTTTAAACTCCGGATCAGCGGGGCCAAAGGAAACTTCAGTTTTTCTTACATGTTCCTCTTCTACTTTTCCATCGATTCTTATTTTTGCGTATTCATAATAAAGAATGTTTCGATTCTCTTCATCCCCAGGGTGCACTTTTCCATCCAATGAATCATATAAAATCAAGGTTGGTAGGCCATCCTCCCTGGCCACATCATCTTCCTGTTGTGCACACAAACTGATAATAGTAGGATTTGTCAAAATAGCTACTCCAGGCGTGCAACCCTGATAGATATCTTCACAACGGAAAGATTCTGCCCAGGTACTTTCTTTATTCTTGCCTTCCTGCATGCTGTATTCTTTATCCTGATCAATCAATCGAATCATAATCTTGGCAAATTCAGGATCAAACTGACCACCCATGCCCTTTACGATTTCTTCTCTCACAAGATTCTGCGGAATGGCATTACGATAGCTTCTGTTTGATGACATGGCATCATATGCATCTGCAACAGCAATGATTCGTGCCAATTCAGGAATATCCGTTCCCTTTAATCCTTCCGGATAACCCTTTCCGTTGTAGCGTTCATGGTGGTAACGGGCACCTATGCTAAGCCATGGCGATCTATGAATACTAGAAAGAATCTGGCCACCAATCACCGGATGTTCTTTAATCTTTGCAAATTCCTCATCTGTAAGTCTTGTCTCTTTGGATAAAATATCCAGTGAAATTCCAATTTTACCTACGTCGTGTAACAAAGCAGCAAAGTAGACCTTTTCACAATCTTCCTCAGACATACCTGCTTCTTTTGCAATCATCTGAGAATAATCTGCCACACGTCTCGAATGACCATTGGTGTATTTATCTTTTGCATCAATGGCACTTGAAAGAGCCTCTGCTGTTTGTTCAAACAATTCACGGGCTTCTCTACGTTTCTTTTCAAGAGCCTGCATCTTTCGATAAAAAATAAAGCTTAGAATGGCAGCCATAATTAAAAGTGCAGCCACTATCTGAATCACAATAAACCATATTTGTTCATATAAGGCTTTTTCTTTTACAATCCGAACGGATACCTCTTTATTTCCCCGTCCAAGTACATCTTGAATTCGAACATTAAAATTATAGGTTCCTCCACTTAAGTTTGTATAATCTACAGGAGCCAAATTGCTTCTAAGAACTGTTGTACTCTTTTTATCAAAGCCCTCTAGTTCATAACTTACCTGTGGATCACTCAAAGAATAATTTAATACAAAACTTGGTACAGTAACCTTCATGGCATCGGAAGGAATTTGAAATACGCCAGAATCATCTGGATAAACTCTTTTTCCATCCACTTCCACGAACGGCACAATGACATTTAATTCATTAACATCTTCAAATGTTTCTTCCACATTTACCTTGGCTACCCCGGTACTACCTGCAATATATAAATCTCCATCTGCAGTTAGTTCACTATAGGAGTTTGCCGTTGCAATACAAGGCAGTCCATTTGCCTTGGTATAGTGCACCAGATTATCGGTCTTATTTGCTAACATATCCTCAACAGAGGCAACATAAATACCATCACTGCTAAGAATCCATAGATCTCCATTACTATTTTCGTATAAGTCAAAATTGTTTGGATACGGGAAATTACTAACCGTAGTTACCTTATAGTCTGAATCCATATAGGCAATGGCACTACTTGTAACAATCCATACCAAATCTCTTTCTTTATCACGTTTGATTCGCATAACCACATCAGAAGGCAACCCATCTTCCACATTGATGTTTTTGACTCCATTCTGATTTACAATGTATAATCCACCACCGTTACTTCCGACTAAAATATCACCATTTAATCCGGCTTCTACACAAAGACTTTCTGTATTATCAATGCCATCCCCCTCACTGTAGGAAGCAACCACACGGTTATCTTTAATGACATTTACTCCACCTGTTACTGCTACTAAAATCGAGCCATCTTCCTGTTCACTAATACCTCTAAAGTTTTCAGATAGAGTTCCATCCTCCATGGTAAAAGCAGTTACATTTCCATGGTCATAGCAAAGCAAGCCACAATCTCTCCAGGTAGATATCCAGATTCTATTCTTACTATCATTAATAACAGAACGAATACGACTGTTTGCAAGCATCACAAGTAGATCAGTGGCTTCCATTTCTTTGCCGGAAGCTGTTGTAACAGATTCCAAAGGAAGTGATGTTAACGGTCCATTTTCATCTAAGACAATCAATCCTTCATCTGTGGCTACAAACAGCTTTCCATCATCACTGACACAAGTAGAATTTACAACTGTTTCCGGAAGATCATATCGCTCAAATATATTAGAAAACTGGTTTGGTACAACCTTCATAACACCCTGTCTTGTTGAAGTGAACCAAAGATTTCCCAGATAATCCGTCATGACATCATCTACGTTATTATCCATAGGCAAATTGTCTAAGACCTGAAATTCGCCATTTTCAATTACACCGATTCCGTTTCCTGCTCCAATCCAGATTTTTCCATCGATGTATTCCATGGTTCTGATATATTTCAGTGGACTGATATCAATCTTTTGTAAAATATCAAGATTGTTATCCTTCATATCTACAATATAAAGATTAAAATCTGCTGCTTCCTGATAGATAATTCCATTTCCTTCAGGAGATGGCAAAAATCCTCCTGCACCCTGAAGAGGACTATCCTCTACGGTAATCAGGCTTACTAACTTACCATCTTTCATCATAATAAGATCGCCTAAATCCGTCGTACCATAAATATATCCATCTGCGCCCATTCGGATTTCTCTAAAGTTTCCTTCGGAGAGAATACCCTCATCTAAGGAACCTAGATTGTAATCATTATCAATGGTTGCAATTCCACATGTTGTGGCAATATAAATAATCCCGTTTTCATCTTCTGTAATGGAACGAATATGAGCAGATTTCAAACCGTCGAGTTTCCCCCACTTTTTGATTTCCCCCTTTTCCATTACAGCTACACCATTGTCATTGGTGCCTATCCACAGACGATCCTTACTGTCTGCATACAGGCACTTCACACTGGTAAGTCCATCGGTGGAATCCAATCGTTCAAAAGTATTCCCGTCGTATCGAATTAATCCGGCATAACTACCAATCCATATAAAGCCATCACTTGTCTCTGTGATTGCATTTGCTTCTGATGTTGGAAGACCATTACTGTTGTCGTAAAGAACTGCTGAAAATCCTTCCTGTAATCCTGTAGGATCTACAGAAATAGAATCATTTAGTGAATTTGCCATATTGGAAAGCGGCACTGCATCGCTGCAATATCCCACACTTCCCATGCAAAAAAACATAGCGATAGACACGCAAAAAGAAACTGCTACTTTGGATAATTTAAATCCAAAGAATTTTATTTTGGTTTTCATAAAACCTTTTCCTCCCCTATAAGAATTTACTCTCACGCTTCAATTATACTACTTTTTTCTGAAAACAAGACCTAATATTGCAAAAAGTTTGTGTTTTTATAAAAAAAAGCCAAAATGCGATAATCTATCACATTTTGACTTAGAGTGGACTAGGCGGGAATCGAACCCGCGTCCAAAAACCCATTCCCTGTTCTTCTACGAGTGTAGTCCGTTATTAAAAATTCCCTCCATGGCAAGGAAACGAACATCCCAACCATATCGGTAGCTTCATCATACGCCTAACAGCTCAAAGCTTTGCTGCTATCGTTTCCGGTTAATCATGAAACCCGTATCTTTCGCCACCGGTTGCAAAAGGCGGATTGCTGCTATAAATTAAGCAGCGTAAGCTAAATTATCTTCAGCGTTTAAATTTAAGTTTGGCCATTTAACGCATTACCATACGACTCGCTTCACCAGCTGCAAGATCCCTGTCGAAACCT
>JAILMB010000130.1 GCA_024692825.1 Lachnospiraceae bacterium
AAAGATGGAAAGTTCGTTGTGGAAGGAACAGAGGAGTTAAATAAACCCCTTGAATAAGAGGAAATTTTGGACGAAATGCCTCTTTGAATGGGCAGAAGTCTATGATATAGTTACTAAGGTTTAAATTTTAAGACAAAAGGAGAATGTCATGGCAAAAGTAGGAATTGTAATGGGCTCTGATTCAGATATGCCCGTAATGGCGAAGGCTTGTGAGATTTTAGATGAGTTAAAGATTTCTTATGAAATCAACATTATCTCAGCTCATAGAGAACCGGAAGAGTTCTTTGAGTATGCAAACTCTGCGGAAGAAAAAGGCTTTAAGGTAATTATTGCAGGAGCTGGAAAGGCTGCTCATTTACCAGGTATGTGCGCTGCAATCTTCCCTATGCCAGTAATTGGAATCCCCATGAAAACATCCGACTTAGGCGGTGTGGATTCTCTTTATTCAATCGTTCAGATGCCTTCAGGTATTCCTGTTGCAACTGTTGCAATCAACGGTGGAGCAAACGCAGGAATCCTTGCAGCAAAGATCCTTGCAACTTCAGATGAAGAGTTACTTGGCCGTTTAAAAGACTATTCTAAGAAACTCAAAGATCAGGTTGTGGCTAAGGACGAAAAGCTTCAGGCTGAAGGATATAAAGCATTTTTATAAGATAGTAGGTTTCTGATTTTCACTCAATCCAATAAATAAACTTGGAGCGAAAATCAGAACATTAATAACATATAATAAGAAAGGATTATTTACATGGGATTGGATTATAAGTCATCAGGCGTTGACATTGAGGCAGGATACGAATCAGTAAAGTTGATGAAGGAATTCGTTAAGGAGACAATGAGACCAGAGGTACTCGGAGGTCTTGGAGGATTCTCCGGAGCATTTTCACTTGCTAAGATCAAGGAAATGGAAGAGCCTGTACTTTTATCAGGAACCGACGGATGTGGTACAAAGGTAAAGCTTGCATTTTTAATGGATAAGCATGACACCATCGGAATCGATGCAGTTGCAATGTGCGTAAATGACGTTGCTTGTGCTGGTGGTGAGCCACTTTTCTTCTTGGATTATATTGCATGTGGAAAGAACTATCCTGAAAAGATTGCAACAATCGTAAAGGGTGTTGCTGAAGGATGTAAGCAGTCTGACTGTGCTTTGATCGGTGGAGAAACAGCTGAACATCCTGGACTTATGCCAGTGGATGATTATGATTTGGCTGGATTTTCAGTTGGTGTTGCTGATAAGAAGGATATTATTACCGGTCAGGAAATCGCTGATGGTGATGTATTAATTGGTATGGCTTCTACCGGTGTTCATTCCAATGGATTTTCTTTGGTTCGTAAGGTATTTGAAATGACAAAGGAATCTTTGGATACATATTATGATGAATTAGGTGAGACATTAGGTGAAGCTTTGATTCGTCCCACAAGAATCTATGTAAAAGCTATGCGTGCGATTAAGGATGCTGGTGTTCGTGTTCATGGATGCAGTCATATTACAGGTGGTGGTTTCTATGAAAACGTACCTCGTATGCTTCCTGATGGTAAGAGAGCTGTTATTGAAAAGAACTCTTATGAAAAGCCACCAATCTTTGATTTGTTACAAAAGACCGGTGATATTTCTGAAGAGATGATGTTTAACACATTTAACTGTGGTCTTGGAATGGTAATCGCAGTTAATGCTTCTGATGTAGATGCTACTATGAAGGCAATTGAGTCTACAGGAGATAAGCCTTTTGTTGTTGGTAAGATTGTAAACGGCGATAAGGGAGTGGACTTAGTATAATGTTTCGTATAGCAGTGATGGTTTCCGGAGGCGGAACCAATTTACAAGCAATTATTGATGCCATTGAGTCAGGCGTTATTACAGATACAGAAATTGCAGTTGTAATTTCAAATAATGAGGACGCATACGCTCTAGAGCGTGCGAAAAAAGCGGGCATTAAGGCGGTATGTGTATCTCGAAAAGAGATTCCTGATCGTGGGGAATACAACAAAGCACTTCTTTCGGCAGTAGAAGAAGAGAAGGTAGATTTGGTTGTTTTGGCTGGATTCTTAGTTGTAATTCCAGAAGAGATGATTCAAAAATATCGCAATCGAATTATCAACATCCATCCATCCTTGATTCCATCTTTCTGTGGAACAGGATATTATGGATTAAAGGTTCACGAAGGTGCCTTGGCTCGTGGAGTTAAGGTGTCTGGTGCAACTGTTCATTTTGTAGATGAAGGAACAGATACTGGTCCGATTATTTTACAAAAGGCCGTTGAGATTTTAGATGATGATACTCCAGAGGTGCTTCAAAGAAGAATTATGGAACAGGCAGAGTGGAAGCTTTTGCCGGAAGCCATCAATCTCTTGGCTCATGACAAACTCGAAGTTGTAGAGGGCGTTGTAAAAAGAAAATAAATAAATGCCAATCTTATACAGTTTTTGGCTGTAGGGATTGGCTTTTTTTAAGGAGAATTATGAAGAAGATAGTTAGTGCACTTTTGGTTTTTACCTTATTGTTTACCGGAAGTTTTATAGGGATAAGTAACACGGCAAATGCGGCCCAGGATACAACAGCAGTAACCACGACTACTGCGACAGAAGACGAGGAAATGCGTGGAATATGGGTTTCTTTTAAAGATTATGAAAGTCTTGGAATGGTAAATAAGAATGAAAAGATCTATATCAAAAATGTAAAAAAGTTTGTAAAAACGGCGAAGAAGAAAAAGTTTAATACCATCTTTTTACATGTAAGAGCCTATGATGATGCCATCTGGATGAGTGATACCTTTGCAGCATCGGAGTACTTAACAAAAAAGGCAAGCCGAAGCAAAACTGCAGCAGAAACTTATAGCTATGATCCTTTAGAAGATTTTATTGAAGTGGCAGCTGCTTACGGATTAGAGGTACATGCATGGTTAAATCCATATCGTGTAACGGATACTATGTATTTAAATCCTGCGAAAAAAACCAATATGAATCGCGTAAAAACTGCTGTAAAGGAATTGATGGAGTATGATATTGCAGGCATTCATTTTGATGATTACTTCTATCATTCCCAGGGGGGATATATTTCTTCTTATAAATCCACTGATGTCTATAGTAAAGATATTACTGCAAAAAAGAAGCGTATCAATGTAAATAAACTGGTTAAATCTGTTTATAAATTGGTCCATAAAAATAACCTTGTATTTGGAATTTCACCTCAGGGAAATTTTGACAATGACATGAACAGTGGAGCAGACGTAGAGTCATGGTTGTCAAAGGACGGCTATGTAGATTATGTAGCCCCTCAGATTTAT
>JAILMB010000137.1 GCA_024692825.1 Lachnospiraceae bacterium
GTTCAGGAAACCGTTGCTCCAGATTATGATAAGTTCGTAAATGTAGGTGTTCAGTATGGACAGGACGCTACCGCATTCAAGGATTTGGCTGATCGCATTGGACAGATGGTAGAAACCATTACCGAATCTATGGATCAGGTAAATGCAGCCATTGCAAACATTGCTGAATCTGCTCAGGATACGGCAGCAAACTCTGCAGAGATTACAGAAACTGTAGATGAAGTTTCTATTATGGTAGATGATGTAGAAGGTATGGCTACGGAACAAAAGGATGTAGCATCTGATCTTTCTAATATTGTCAGCCAGTTTAAGTTATAAGAAAAACTCATACATGAAAAAAGAACTCTCGGACCAATTGGTTCGAGAGTTTTTTGTTTCATATTCATTATGCGGTTTCTTTTTTTAAAGAAGAAATCTTTTGTTTGCTGAATTTATTCCAGCCTCTTTGTGCTTCAAAGAAGGCAATGCCACAGGTTACGTTAATTATGATATTAATCGGAACCTGAGCAAGCAGTGGCAAATCAAAGAGTGGACCACCAAGTTCAAAGTGATAGTAAACCATCTGTACCAAGAAAATATGGTAAGAGGCTTTTCCAATTTCTACCAGTAATTTTCCAGGCCATCCCGGTATGGTGGAATGGTAAAAAAGTCGGAATAAAATGACTACAATAGGGATAATGTAAAAGTCCGTTAAGAAAGTAGTGGGACCCCAGTAGTTAAATAAATAAAAATCAAAGCCTTGTCGATTTAAGAATAAATAAGCAACTCCAACCACCAACATACAAACGAGCGTTAAGTACGATAGTCGAATATTTGGATACATATAAAACCAACATCCAAAGGCGATTAAGAATAAATATCTTCCAATTAATAATCGATAATCATCTTTTGCCATATCAGAAACCACCACATAGTATTCAAATAACAGTGTGGCAAAAGCCATCAATGGAAGAAAAGCTCTTGGAAATTTCTTTGCCAATACATAAAGGATAGGAAAGAGAACTAAAAGCTGAATCATTAGTGGTACATAATAACTTCCCGGTCCATAAGCACCTTCCAAAAAGATACGGGGAAGATTAATATTTTTTCCTTCTATAGAAAGAATGATAATCTCTACGACACAGATTGGAAGAAATGGGTCTATGAATCTCCATAATTTTTTTAACATTAAATTAATGTTGTAAAGAGTTTTCACACCCTTTCGTCCGCCTTCCCAGGTCCCGATGGTGCGCTGGGATGACATGGCAAAATTATAACCGCTAATGATCATAAATATGGGTACCGCCATATTGATAAAGTAATCAAAAATCGGTGTTTGTTTCATGGGCCAGTCTACATGGGTGGTAATTACCAACATCACACAGATGGCTTTCATATAATCTAAAAATTCTATTCTTTTTTTCATAACATTCTTATTTTAAAGCCCCAAAAGAAAATCGGCAATGATGGAATTTATCATAATTTTGTAAAAGTTTTCACTTCTATTGTTCAATTTTCCAAATCCATAAAGGGATTTCGAAGCAAATCTTAAGAAAATCTTAAAGATTTCCATAGTTTTTTCTTAAGGATAAGTAGTATAGAATAAATATCGTAATAAATATTTTGCAAAATGTTTGAGGAAGTAACTATGAACAAGATACTGGTTTGCGATGACGAAAAAGATATTGTAAACGCTTTAAAAATTTATCTCACAGGAGAAGGCTATGAAGTAGTCGAAGCCTTTAATGGAAAAGAAGCCTTAGAGGTTTTAGAAAAAGAGGAGATTCATCTCGTACTTATGGATATTATGATGCCTGTTATGGATGGTATTGAAGCCATGGTGGAACTACGAAGATCCTACAATATACCGGTGATTTTACTGACTGCAAAATCGGAGGATATGGATAAGGTCTTAGGACTAAATGTAGGAGCAGATGATTATATTACAAAGCCCTTTAATCCTGTGGAACTGATAGCCAGGGTAAAGTCACAGCTTCGAAGATATATGATGTTAGGAGGCGTGTCAGATGGCGGCACCATAACTGAGCCTTCAAGGGATATTCTTCGAATCGGTGGAATTGAGTTAGATGATAGAGCAAAAAAAGTAACCTTGGACGGCGAGGAAGTTTCGCTTACGCCAAGAGAGTACGATATCTTAAAACTCTTAATGGAGCACCCCGGAAAGGTGTACTCTCCAAGAGATATTTATTCTGAAATCTGGCAGGATCCTACCTTTGGGGCAGAAAATACGGTAGCGGTTCACGTAAGACATTTGCGGGAAAAGCTAGAGTACGATCCGGCCAATCCAAGATATGTCATTGCTGTATGGGGTCATGGTTATAAAATCAGTGAAGAATAAGATGTGGTGAAAGTATGAAAAAACAAAGAGGAAAAACAGTAACAAAAATATGGGTCTTTATAGCCTGTATGGTATTTGGAATGATTGCCTTGTTAGGAGCTGTGGCCACGATGATTTGCGCCTCCTTTGGCTATTATCAGGGAAAATCAAGTGAACAGATTAAAAATAATATTTATGAAAGCGCGTACAATACAGATGCTTATCTGGCTCTTTCGGCAGGAGAAGAGGGTAATTATTACATCGATGAATTCGACAATTACGAATTTGCGATTTTACCGGGAGACAAGTGGAGCAGTAAGGAGCTAAAAGATTCCAGTAATTATATTGTTTCAAATTTTTCCGACGGATTTCCTGAAAGCTATATCCAAAAAGTTTATGCAGTTGGAGATTTAACAACCTACCATATTGCAGATAATGTTTTTGGAGATTCCTGGGATGAAGTGGGCTATGAGAAAGTAAAAAAACAAGTAGATCAGTTTGTTGTAGATGATACGGATACGGATTATCATACGATTTATGCTCAAATTGACGGAAAGTATTATTGTATGGATGCGTCTTTTGATGAAACAGAAGATGGCATTGTTTACTATATTGACGGTGTTGCATTTCAGGAATCAGAATTAGGAACTTTCAACAGCTTTGAAATTGTTCCGGATAATGATGTGTTTGAATTAGATGTGGCAGAGGATAAATCTGCCTATGCTACCATAGAAATTAGTGATTCCACCTTATCAGAGTATACCGTTATTTCTTCATCTAAGGAAAATGTGGTAAAAGGAGATGACTATTTATACGAGGCAAACAGGCTCTATACCTATAGTAAATCCTTGTCAGTAGCAGGACCAATTGCTTTTATAGTTGGACTGGTATTTGCTATCATCTTCTTTGTAATTTTAATGAGCCTGAGTGGATATCATAAGGAAGAAGTGAAATCTTCTTATGAAATTTATCAGGCGAAGAAGATAGATGAGAATCTATATCTCCAAAGACGCGGCCTGGATAAAATTCCAATGGATGTAAATCTGGTTTTCATTATAAGTATTTTCGGGGTTTTGATTGCTATAGCAGTAGATGGGGTGACGTATGGGTCAAATCTTATGCTATATATGATTATTATATTAGGACTCATAATTATAGGAGTTTTTTTTGGACTATTGTATTCCATGACCTTAGCTTCTAATTTCAAGAATAAGAGTTGGTGGAAAAATACCCTTTTGGCCATGGGATTTTCTTTATTTTCCAAGTGGTATAAAAAAATCAGAGGGATTTCGAGAGAAAGTGCAAAAAGCGTAAAAATGCACACTCGCCTTTGGATTATCTATGGAGGAGTAGCGTTTTTTGAGTTTGTTGGTCTATCATTTTTGGCGGATAGTTACAGATTTGGAACCATTATTTTCATCTGGTTTATAGAAAAGATTGTATTTGCGGTTCTTCTTTTTAAACTTTTGCATCAGTTTGGGGAGATTAAAGCTACGACCAAAGAGATTACGGAGGGGAACTTAGCAGCCAGTGTAAATACAGAGAATATGTTTATCGACTTACAGGAAGAGGGCGACTATATTAATTCTATAAAAAATGGTTTGGATACCGCTATCGAGGAGAGGATGAAATCAGAGCATTTCCAGACAGAGCTTATTACCAATGTTAGTCACGATATTAAAACGCCTTTAACATCCATTATTAGTTATGTGGATTTGCTGGAAAAAGAAAAAATTGAAAATGAAAAGGCAAATGAATATTTAGAAGTATTAGATCGTCAGTCCAAACGTTTAAAAAAATTACTCCAGGATTTGTTGGATGCATCCAAAGCTTCTACTGGTAACGTGGAACTTCATATGGAAAAGGTGGATGTGGGAGTACTTTTAAACCAGGTGGTTGGTGAGTTTCATGAAAAACTTGGAAACGCCGGAGTGGAATTAAAGGTAAAAACTCCAGTAACAGCACCTTGTATTTTAGCTGACAGCAGATATCTGTGGCGTGTCTTTGATAATTTAATGAATAACATTTGTAAGTATGGCGCTATAAATACCAGAGCATATATCAATTTAGAAGTAAAAGACGCAAAAGTGATTCTTACATTTTTAAATACCTCCAAGGATGAGTTAAATATCTCTACAGATGAACTGTTACAGCGATTTGTAAGAGGAGATTCTTCCCGAAATACAGAAGGGAGTGGTCTTGGTTTATCCATTGCCCAGTCTTTAACAGAACTTATGGGTGGAGAGATGAAACTATCTGTAGAGGGAGACCTCTTTAAAGTAGAATTATCCTTTGCTTCCTGTTAAAAATAAAATTTTTTATTATGATGAAATTGTTCTGACAAACTATAGATAAGAATATGAGAAGTTATCTTTGAAAACAGATATAATCTGATTTGTATACATTTACACGTTTATATAAAATTGTGGATAAATCCACGAAAGAGTTAAATGTCCATCCCCTCTATGGGGATGGATTTTTTTATGTTATCATAATTTTGTATAAGTTTGCTGGTGTTTGGGGGAGTGAAATCCGGGAAATTTCACAATATTTGAAGTAAACTGTACGAAGAGTATGAAAGAGGGGAAAACTAGAAATGTCAGACGTAAAGGTCATTGCCGTTGCCGGAAAAGGTGGCGTCGGTAAAACTTCTTTAGCGGCTGTTATGGTAAAGCTTTTGGCAGAGAATTTTCCAGATAAGAAGATTTTAGCCATTGACGCTGATCCTGCAGTCGGCTTATCTACCGCACTTGGAATCGAAGTGCAAACTACCATTGATGATATTAGAAAGGAAGTAGTTTCTACTGCAGAAGATGGAGATACGAAATCCGCTTTGGAACTTTTAGGAGAAGCCAGATATCGTATTTTTGATGCTTTGGTAGAACAGGATGGGTTCAGCTTTATAGCTGTAGGTCGTCCAGAGGCAGCAGGATGCTACTGCAAAATAAATACTTATTTGAAAGAGGTCATTGGAATTTTATCCAATAACTTTGACTATGTAGTAATCGACGGAGAAGCCGGAATTGAACAGATCAACCGCCGTGTAATGGAGAAGGTAACTCATCTTCTTTTGGTTACAGATTCTTCAAAAAAGGGAACGCAGGTCATTCAAACCATAAATCAGGTGGCCAAAGAATTGGTAATGTATGAAAAAGTAGGAGCCATTGCCAATCGTCTTCCCTCCAAAGAGATTGTGGAATTATTAGATACTGGGGATATTCCGATTTTAACCGGCATTCCTTCCGATGGTGCTTTAGCGGAATTTGACTTAAAGGGAGAAAATGTTTTCTATCTTCCTGATGATGCACCAATTGTGCTTGGAGCAAAGGAAGCCTTGAAAAAAATCGGGATTTTATCTTAAAGAAAGGGGGATTCAATGAAGGATTTAAAACATCTTTATTATTTTGAAAAATTGCTGGAAGATGCCAACAACGATTTGATTCGTCAGGCAAAAGACGAAGGGGATATTTGCGTTGGAACCGTTTGTGAAAATGTTCCGGAGCCGCTTTTAAATTTGCCTGGAACCTTTTCTGCAAGACTTCGTGCGCCAAGAACGGGATC
>JAILMB010000142.1 GCA_024692825.1 Lachnospiraceae bacterium
TCAAAGAGGCGTGATACAGGAAGCATATCCTAGTGTATTTACAATTTTAGTTAACGATGAAGAAGATGATCGCCCTGCACAGTTATTATCTTTTAGCTATACAGATATCATCACAAAAGAGATTCGCATGAAGTTGTGTTAGTAGGATAAAAAAGACCTTTTGTCTGATTGAGAAATCGGACGAAGGGTCTTCTTTTTTTGTCATAATGCTTGAAAAAACGTGATTTATTTAATATGATTATTGTGAATATCTAGGGATATATACAGGAGTTGTTGAATGATAAATATTTGGAATAAAAAAAGAGTTTTAGCAGGAATTCTTGGAGTGGCGGTCTTTGCCGCTTCTACACAGGGAATTGTTTATGCTGCAAAAAGCGTTAGCCAGATTGAGGAAGAAAAAGAAGCACTTCAAAATGAAATTGATTCTTTGGATTCAGAGCTGGTGAGTTTGTTAACGGAAATCGATACCCTAGAAGCTGAGGTATCGAAGTGTGAGGCAGAGATTTCAGATTTGAATACGGAACTTGTAGCAGCCCAGGAGGCGGAAGAAAAGCAGTATCAGCAGATGAAGCTTCGCATGAAGTATATGTATGAACAGGGAGATCAAAGCATCTTAACGATTCTTTTAGAGTCAGGCAGTTTAAGCGATTTCTTAAACCGAGTAGAATACGCAAATTCTATCTATGAATATGATCGAACCCTGTTAGAAAGCTATGAAGCAACACAAATTGAAATTCAACAGATGCAGGCTTCTCTAGAGGAAGAAAAGGCGAGCCTTCAAAGTCAACAAAGTTCTTTGAGCGCAAAACAATCTTCTTTAAACAGTATGATTGCTGCAAAAGAAAGTCAGATGGACGATTTTGATGAGCAGTTAGAGGCGGCAAAGGAAGCAGCCAGAAAGGCTGCGGAAGAAGAAGCGGCTAGAAGAGCAGCTGAAGAAGAGGCAGCAAATGCCGCTGCAGTTACACCTACGGCGGAAGCAACCATGATGGCGGATAATACTGCGGCTACTACTGTTACAGACAGTAACCCAATGCCAACCACCAACATTGGTGGATCCTCTGTTGTTTCGTATGCGATGCAGTTTGTCGGAAACCCTTATGTATGGGGTGGAAATTCTCTGACAGATGGATGTGACTGTTCTGGATTTGTAGTTCAGGTCTATGCTCATTTTGGAATCAACCTTTCCGGGGCGAGAAATTCATCCTCCCTTCGTTCTGTAGGGCAGGCAGTTAGTTATAACAACATTCAGCCTGGAGATATCGTTTGTTACGCAGGTCATGTAGCTATCTATGCTGGCGGCGGTACAATTGTGGAGGCTCAAAGTTCTAAAACAGGTATTACGGCAAACCGTTCCGTAACCTGCAAACCGATTTTGGCTATTCGACGAGTAATCTAGGAGATTTCATGGGGAATATGAAACAAAAGAAAAAGAAACTTGATGGCGTTCTTAAATTCTTTGTCATTGCAACGATTATGGCGGCAATACTTTTGGTTGCGCTTATGGGGTATGAGTCGAGACAGTATCTGGTATACAGCGAGAATCTCGATAAAGTTGCGGTTACTGTAAATATACAGGATTTGACATTAGAAGATTTGGCTTTTTATGTAGTATACGAAGAAAATGCCATTGAAGAAAAGGCTTTGGTCTACGATGAAGATAATTCTTTGGCTTTTTGGAATATTCATACCAATAAGGTATTTGTGAAGACGGAAGCGAGAGAGACTGCTATGAACATGGCAGTTCATGATTATTTGTTTTATGACGAAGCACTAAAGTGTGGGCTGGCTCTTTCTGAAGAAGAGAAAGAGGCACTAGAGAATCGCCGGACAGATTTTTGGGAAGATTTATATGATGTACAAAAAGAGAATCTTCCAGTATCCTATGAAACATTGAATGACAGTATGAGAAAAATTGCCTTAGCTGAAAAGTATCAGCTGAAACTGGCACAGGAAAATGGAACGACCTTTGCAGCCTATGGATATGATGGGTATGACTACAAACAGTGGATGAAGGAAAATCATGTAAAGGTGAAGGTTCATAAAAAGGTCTGGGACCGAATTAATTTAGGTAATATCACATTGGTTCACAAAAAACAGGTGACCATTGATGGTGAAGAATGAAAAGTTTTAGTGGAAATAAATAAAAAGAAGGTAAAAGAATGAAACTTGGAAGAAATGATGCATGTTGGTGTGGAAGTGGAAGAAAATACAAACAGTGCCACGAAAAATTTGATAAAAAAATTGAAGCATTCGCATTAAAAGGACATATTGTTCCAAATCATGGAATGATTAAAACTCCCGAACAGGTGGAAAGAATTAAAGAGTCTGCAGTAATTAATATGGCATGTCTTGATGCCGTAGGTGAGGCAATTCGTGTTGGAATGAATACACAGGAAATTGATGATATTGTCTATGAGACTACCACAAAGATGGGTGGAATTCCTGCACCATTGAATTATGAAGGATTTCCAAAGAGTGTTTGCACCTCTGTAAATGATCAGGTGTGCCATGGATTCCCATCAAAGGATGTAATCCTAAAAGATGGCGATATTATTAACGTGGACTGTTCCACCATTTTAAACGGATATTTTTCAGATTCATCCCGTATGTTTATGGTGGGAAATGTCAGTGAAGAAAAGAGAAGATTGGTAGAGGTCACAAAAGAATGTTGTGACTTGGGACTTCAGGCAGTGAAACCCTGGACATTCCTTGGAGATATGGCCCAGGTGATTCATGAGCATGCAGAGAAAAACGGTTACTCCGTTGTTCGTGAAATTGGAGGTCATGGCGTAGGACTTGAGTTTCATGAGGAACCATGGGTTGGATATTGTAGTAATGCTGGAGAAGATATGTTAATTGTTCCAGGAATGATGTTTACTATTGAACCAATGGTAAATATGGGAACCGCTCAGATTTTCACAGATAAGGAAAACGATTGGGAAGTGTATACCATGGACGGAATGCCATCCGCTCAGTGGGAATATCAGATACTTGTAACAGAAGATGGTGCTGAGGTGATTTCACATTAATGAAGATTCTGATTGCTAGTACAAGAGAATTATGTTATTTTTCCGGCTCTTTTTTCCTGGATCGTATCCAGGAAGGATTAGAGAGAGCCGGTGTAGAAGTAGTCCGTCTTGATTTCTCCGGAAATGAGGCGGATTTTTCTGCTTTAGAGAAACAATTAGGGAAAACCTTTGACGCAATTATAGATATTAATTCTCAATTGCCATATTTGATTGACGACAATGGAAAACGGATTCTAGATGAGATACGGGGGCCTTTTATTAATTACATTGTAGATCATCCTCTTTATCATCATCCGGGCTTACAGTTTCCTCTACACAACTACTATGCCATCGGTATTGATCAGCATCACTGTCAGTATATGAGGGAATATTATCCTCATCTAAAAGAAGTAAGACTTTTGCCTATGGCAGGTACAAGAGCCATGGTAGTGGAAGAGTTTGAAAATCGAATCGATGATATTTTGTTCATGGGAACCTATTTAAAGGATGATGAAATTGAACATAAAATAAGAGGGCTACGAAGCCAGATAAATAATGCAATCTATGATCTGGCAGAAGATTTATCAGAGGTTTGGGCAGAGGATAGAGTTCCTATGGAGCAGGCATTATACCGGTTGCTTACAGGCTTTTGCGGTAGTGAGAATAAGGGAGAAATAGAATCCTACATTCAGGATGTGTATGAGCTGTCTGGCTTTTCAGAACTAATGAACTATTTGTTTTTAGTGGATCAAAGACGTCGGAATGAAAAAAGGGTAGATGTTTTAACCGGGTTGGCGAAGACCAATACCCCTTTGACAATCATGGGAGAAGGCTGGGAGGATGCAGGATTGGATAAATATCAGAATGTAGTTCTAAAGCCTGGCTGCACCATGAATCATTCCTTTGAAATCATGGCAAATCACAAGAAAATACTGGATGTGAATCCTTTATTTTGCTGTGGATTTCATGATCGTGTCATGTCAGCTTTGGCCAATGGATGTGTTTGCATTTCTGATATGTCTCCTCGGTTTAGCGAGGAACTTGTCAATGGAGAAAATATTTTTTACTACAAAAAGAAAAATCTAGAAGATGTAGTATTTGATATGGAAAAACTATCCCAGGATCGGTTGAAAGAAGTGGCGGAAAACGGACAGGCGTATTGGCAGTCTCATTGTACGTGGGAGATTCATGTGAAAAAGCTACTATCCTTTATAGAAGAAATTCAAAAAACAATGAAATAGACGGAACCCTTACACCGGATTCCGTCTATTCCTTCAATTGTACTTCTATCTTGTCCATACGGACAATACCTCCTATTTTCCGATGTGAAATCTTTTTTGGATTCATATCCTCTTTCTCTTTACCTTCTCGGCTAAAACAGCCTATGTCTAAGAGCTTGTCTCCTCGATCTCTCATCGTGTCTAGTTTTCACCAGCTAGACCCTGGCTTGCATTCGCATTATAATTTCTTCCCTAAGGACCTCCCTTCGTGCTGTGTACCTGTTCCTCTCACTTCCTTTGATTCCGATTTAGGAAGTGGTTTGTTTGTGACTTAATACTAACTCCATTTCGTGGTTCTGTCAATAGAGTTTTTTGACAACTTATCCTATAATTTCTCAAATTGCACCGATTATTTGAAAAATCAGACAATTTAAGACAATAAAAACAATATCTTGTGGTCGTTGAAAATGCGAGGCACAATTTCAAATCCATACAAAGATTCGTAGTTTTCGTAACAAAATTGTGTGTAAAAAGTTCCACAAGTGTTCCTGTAATTAATAAAAATTTAATATTTGGAAAGGTTGAGACCAGGGGCTAATCGTGGTAAAATAGCGAAGTATGAGTGCCACCGCGAGTGGCAAGGATGAAGGAGCTAAACAAATGAGTATTATTACTTCAATTTTTGGGACACATAGTGAAAGAGAATTAAAAAGAATATATCCCATCGTTGATAAAATTGAGTCTTTAAGAGATGAGATGCAAGCTTTATCCGATGATGAATTAAAAGCAAAAACAAATGAATTCAAACAGCAGCTTAGTGAAGGTAAAACCTTAGATGATATTTTGCCAGAGGCCTTTGCAGTTGTTCGTGAAGCAGCAAAACGTGTACTTGGAATGGAACACTTTCGCGTACAGTTGGTAGGTGGAATTATTTTACATCAGGGTCGAATCGCAGAGATGAAAACCGGTGAAGGTAAAACTTTGGTATCCACATTGCCGGCATACTTAAATGCCTTGGAAGGAAAGGGCGTTCAGATCGTTACGGTAAATGATTACCTGGCAAAACGTGATGCTGAGTGGATGGGAAAAGTTCATGAGTTTTTGGGATTGAAAGTTGGTTGCGTCTTAAACGACATGACAAGAGAGGAACGTCAGGAAGCATACAACTGTGATATTACCTATATTACAAATAACGAATTAGGATTTGATTATTTAAGAGATAACATGGTCGTTCGAGAGGAACAGTTAGTACAGAGAGAGTTGCATTTCTGTATCATCGACGAGGTGGATTCTGTATTAATCGATGAAGCTCGTACTCCTCTTATTATTTCAGGACAGAGTGGAAAGTCTACAAGACTGTATGAAATGTGTGATGTATTAGCTCGCCAGTTAAAACGAGGTGAAGATTTGCCAGAGTTTTCTAAGGTAGATGCCATTATGGGTATTGAACAGGAAGAAACTGGTGACTTTATTGTTGGGGAAAAGGACAAGGTAGTAAACTTAACACAGGAAGGTGTAAAGAAGGTAGAAAACTTCTTTAAAATTGATAACCTTGCAGACCCTGAAAATTTGGAAATTCAGCATAATGTAATCCTTGCATTACGTGCCCATAACTTAATGCATAGAGATCAGGATTATGTGGTAAAAGATGACCAGGTATTGATTGTTGATTCCTTTACTGGTCGTATTATGCCAGGCCGTCGTTATTCTGATGGTTTACATCAGGCAATTGAAGCAAAGGAACATGTAAAGGTAAAGAGAGAGAGTATGACTCTTGCTAATATTACCTTCCAGAACTTCTTTAATAAATATGACAAAAAGGCAGGTATGACAGGTACTGCTCTTACAGAGGAACAGGAATTCAGAGATATCTATGGAATGGATGTTGTGGAAATTCCTACAAATAAACCAGTACAGAGAGTAGACCACAACGATGCTGTATACAAAACACAAAAAGAAAAATACAAAGCAATTGTGGAAGAAGTAAAGGCCGCTCATGCAAAGGGACAGCCGGTATTGGTTGGTACCATTACCATTGAAGTATCCGAACTGATTAGTAAGATGCTTTCAAGAGAAGGAATTCAGCACAATGTATTGAATGCGAAGTTCCATGAAAAAGAAGCAGAAATCGTTGCTGAGGCCGGTGTACATGGTGCCGTGACCATTGCAACAAATATGGCAGGCCGTGGTACTGATATTAAAATTGATGAGGAAGCAAGAGCTGCCGGTGGTTTGAAAATTATCGGTACAGAACGTCATGAATCTCGTCGAATTGATAATCAGCTCCGTGGACGTTCCGGTCGTCAGGGAGATGTAGGTGAGTCAAAGTTCTACATTTCATTAGAAGATGACTTGATGCGTCTGTTTGGATCAGAGCGATTGATTTCCACCTTTAACTCATTGGGAGTACAAGAGGGAGAAGAAATTCAGCATAAGATGCTTTCGGATGCCATTGAACGTGCGCAGAGAAAGATTGAAAGCAACAACTTTGCAATTCGTAAGAACTTGTTAGAATATGATCAGGTTATGAATGAGCAAAGAGAATTGGTATATGAACAAAGACGCCGAGTTTTATCCGGTGAAAATATGAAGGATCAGATCCTTGATATGATTCGGGTGAAGTTGGATGAACTGGTAGATGTTTGCGTAAGTGATGCAACCGGAAGAGATAATTGGGATGCGTCTGAACTTACAAGAGTAATCCTTCCTGTCATTCCTTTGAAACCAATTACAGAAGAGAGAATTTCGGATATTAAAACATCCTCAGAATTGAAGGATAAATTATATGATGAGGCATTGGCTTTGTATAATGCAAAAGAAGCAGAGTTCCCTGATTCCGATACATTCCGTGAGATTGAGAGAGTAATTTTACTTCGAGTAATCGATCGTAAGTGGATGGAAGAAATTGATGATATGGAACAGCTTCGCCAAGGTATTGGACTACAGGCCTATGGCCAGAGAAACCCGGTAGATGAATATAAGATGGCAAGTTACGATATGGTAGATGCTATGAATGAAGCAATCCGTACAGATACCATTACCATGCTTTATCGTATTCGAATTGAAAAGAAGGTAGAACGTGAGGAACAGGCTCAGGTTACAGGTACCAATAAGGATGAAACAGCTTCTTCTGGACCGAAGAAGAGAAAAGCTCCTAAGGTATATCCAAATGACCCATGTCCTTGCGGAAGCGGAAAGAAGTATAAAAACTGTCATGGACGTATGGCATAGGGAGTTATGTCGACAAAATAAATATGTTTCGCCGACGAGTGAATGAGGAAATAGGATGTAGGGAAACGAAGGTTTCCTTGCGTCCTTTTTGCAACTTTAGACATTTGTATGTAATAGAAAGAGGTCAGGATGGAATTTAAATTACACAGTCCATATGAACCTACCGGAGATCAGCCGGATGCAATTGCAAAACTAGTGGATGGATTCAAAGAAGGAAATCAGATGCAAACCTTATTAGGTGTAACGGGATCTGGTAAAACTTTCACCATGGCAAATGTAATTGCGGCACTGAATAAGCCGACGTTGATTATTTCTCATAATAAAACATTAGCAGGACAGCTGTATGGAGAAATGAAGGAATTTTTCCCTGAAAATGCAGTGGAATATTTTGTCTCCTATTATGATTATTACCAGCCTGAGGCCTATGTACCTCAGACGGATACCTATATTGCAAAGGATTCTGCCATAAACGATGAGATTGACAAATTGCGCCTTTCTGCAACGGCATCTATGTCAGAAAGAAAGGATGTCATCGTTGTATCGTCTGTTTCCTGCATTTATGGTATTGGTAGCCCGGATGACTATGAAAATATGATGATTTCTCTAAGAGAAGGTCAGGAAATTGACAGGGATGAAGTCATTCATCAGCTGATTGATATGCAGTATATGCGAAATGATATGGACTTTACCCGTGGTACCTTTCGAGTAAGAGGGGATGTATTAGAGGTGATTCCCGCCAACGTTTCAGAGTTTTCCTATCGAATCGAATTCTTTGGGGATGAAATTGATCGTATTACAGAAACGGATATTATTACGGGGCGAGCAAAAAGGGAGTTAAAGCATGTGGCAATCTTTCCGGCTTCTCACTATGTAGTGCCACAGGAGAAAATCAAGGCAGCCTGCGACGGAATTGAGGAAGAACTAAAGGAGAGAGTGTCTTTCTTTAAATCCGAAGGGAAGTTGATTGAAGCACAGCGGATTTCTGAACGCACGAATTTTGATGTGGAAATGATGAGGGAGACAGGATTTTGCAGCGGAATCGAAAACTATTCTCGATATCTTACGGGGCAAAAACCGGGAGAACCTCCTATGTGCTTAATGGATTATTTTGGAGATGACTATCTTTTGATTATTGATGAGTCTCATATTACCGTACCTCAGATTCGAGGAATGTACGCAGGGGATAGATCGAGAAAAAGCACTCTTGTGGACTATGGCTTTCGTTTGCCGTCTGCCTTAGATAATCGACCTCTTAATTTTACAGAGTGGGAAGGAAAACTAGATCAATTACTGTTTGTATCTGCTACACCTTCCGATTATGAAGAAGAACATGAAATGCTTCGGGCGCAACAAGTCATTCGACCAACGGGACTTTTAGATCCAAATATCGACGTTCGTCCGGTAGAAGGACAGATAGACGATCTTGTCTTTGAAATAAAAAAAGAGACAAAAGATGGAAACAAGGTTTTGATTACCAC
>JAILMB010000175.1 GCA_024692825.1 Lachnospiraceae bacterium
TTGATCTCATAAAAAAGCTGTTCTGCATTCATCACATAAGGACCGACTACATGAAAGAGTGGTGTGTCCGTACCATAAATCTTTGTTCCCTGACCGGGGGAAAAGAAAAAGATGGCAATTAGATTAATGCAGAGGAAAAACATAATAAATTTAAACACCGGTCCTACCTGAGACCACTTTGTTTTACTGATGCGATACAATATCAAACTTAGCACAAACATAATGGCAAGAATTCTTGTATCATAGGTCATCATACTTGTAACGGACCAAGCCAGAAAGAAGATCAGCTTTGTCACACCACATAGTCGATGGATGAAGGTGTCTTTTTCTTCATAACTTAACACTCTAGACATGACGTGCCTCCCTTTCAAAATATATAAATCGTTCTACAAAAGCTTTAGGATCTTTTATTCCGCAAAGAGAAGCCAAATCAAACAAGGATGTTTTTCTAAGATATGCCTTATTTGAAATCTCCTCATCTGTAAGAACATAGGCAGGGCTCTCATCAGAAATCAACTCTCCATCCGCAATAACTATGGCACGATCTGTATATTCAAGCATTAAATGCATATCATGGGTAATCATTAAAATGGTGATTCCCTTTTCCTCATTTAAATACTTTAAGAATTCCATAATCTCTGTATAATGGCGGAAATCCTGACCGGCGGTTGGCTCGTCTAAAATCAAAATCTCCGGATTCATTACCAGAATAGAGGCAATGGTGACACGTTTTTTCTGGCCGAAACTCAGGGCATTTACAGGCCAATTTCTAAATGGATACAAGCCGCAGATTTTAAGGGTTTCATTTACCCGCTCTTTGATTTCTTCTTCTGGAACTCCTCGCACTGCTAAGCCAAGAGCCACTTCGTCAAAGATCATTGGCTTTGAAATCATCTGATTTGGATTTTGCATCACAAGACCGATTTTTTCGCCACGCTCTTTAATGGATAAAGGCGAAATATCCTCTCCGTTTAATAAAATCTCACCGGAGGTTGGCTTTAAAAACCCACAAATCAAATTGGAAAGGGTAGATTTACCTGCTCCGTTTTTTCCAACGATGGCAGTCATTTCTCCACGTTTAATCGAAAAGTTTATGTCTTTTAACACCGGTTTATCCTTCAAATAAGAAAAGTTTAATTCCCGTATTTCAAGGACATTTTCCGTTTCTTTTTTTGACTCAGGAAGAGAAACACTTTCAAACCAGCTTTGCACCTTTTCCTTGTAGGAATCCAATTCCATAGTCTCGATGTGCTGTGGTTTCTTCTCCGCTAAAATATCACAGCCTGCATGCTTTAAGGCGGTAACATACAAGGGTTCACGAATTCCTTGTTCCTTTAAAATATCGGTAGCTAAAAGTTCATCCGGCGTCATGTCCGCCACGATTCTTCCTTCGCCTACCACAATGATTCGATCCACATCCTTGTAAAGGGCATCTTCTAATCGATGCTCAATAATAAGAATTGTCTTCTTCTCATTTCTTCGAATCTCATCAATCAAAGCAATGGCAGTTTTTCCTGTAGCAGGATCAAGGTTTGCAAGAGGCTCATCAAATAGCATGATATCCACATCATCTACCAACACTCCCGCCATTGATACGCGCTGCTTTTGTCCTCCTGACAAGGCATAAGGGGCGTGATCCAGCAAATCTTTTACTGCAACGGTATCAGCCACTTCATCTACCTTCTTCACTAACTCCTCTCGCTCCACGCAAGCGTTTTCCAGTGCAAAGGCAATGTCTTCTGCCACCGTAAGTCCTATAAACTGTCCATCAGTATCCTGTAATACCGTTCCTACCATTTTGGAAAGTTCGAAAATATCAAGTTCTCTTGGATTCTTTCCTCCGATAAAATACTCACCGGTAATATCTCCGCTATACGAAAAAGGCACTAGCCCGTTAATGCAATGAGCTAGTGTCGATTTACCGGAACCAGAAGGCCCAACAATAAGGACCTTCTCTCCGGGATATATTTTTAAATTAATGTCATATAGGGTAGGTTCTACCTGAGTACGATACTTAAATGTGAAATTCTTAAACTCAACAATTGGTTCCATGTAACTTCTCGTCCTCGATCATTATTTTTGTTTTCCCTCTTCCCCAATTCATCTTTATTAGTCTTCTTTTGTAAGGCTAGAAGATTTTCCGCTAATCTTTGTATAAGCATATCCTAAAAGGGATCCTAACACACCAACGATGATGATGTTACCAACGAATGCCCATATACCCTGTAAGAATACTTTGTTTGCAGGTTCTGCATAGATGACAACGTCTAATACAGGTGCAACTACAATCCAAGCTACTGCATTTGCAATTACCTGAACAACATTGAAGCGAATGATGTTTCCTTTATCGAATCCACCTTCTTTAATGGCAAATTTGTCTGCGAATAATCCAAGTACAATACCAAATACTGCTTCAGGGAATACCCAGCTCCACCAAATGCTACCATAGAAGAATGCATCTCCAAGTGCATGTCCTAAAAGACCAACAATACCACCAACTACTGGTCCAAATACAGCTGCGATGAATGCTAAAAGAGCAGCTCTTGGCTGTAAGGATGTATTAGGGATAAATCCCAAAGGAATCTGGACCTCTGTCAATGCTACGAAAATTGCAGTACCAATACCAGCTGCTACAACTTCTTTAATACCAAACTTTAATTTCATAATATTTCCTCCTCGACTTACTATTTATATCTTCAAGCTCGTCTGTGTTTCCTTAGTACTCCTTCACAGCAAGTCTGAATTCAAAGTTTAGTTTTCTGATTCTTTATAATCAGAGATTTATTATTCTAAAATCGTAACTACTCTACTGTTACAGATTTTGCAAGGTTTCTCGGCTTATCTACATCCAAGCCCTTTGCAACAGAAATATAATATCCAATCAACTGCAATGGAAGAACGGCCAGGCTTGCAGCGAAGTGCTCATCTGTCTTTGGAACAAAGATAGAAAAGTCTGCTGTGTCTTCCAGGCTGTAGTTTCCATAAGAAGTAACGCCACATAAATAAGCACCACGGCTTTTTACCTCTACCATATTCGAGATGGTTTTTTCGAATAACTCTGACTGAGTAAGAACACCGATGACTAAGGTTCCATCTTCAATCAAAGAAATGGTTCCGTGTTTTAACTCACCAGCTGCATAAGCTTCTGAATGGATGTAGGAAATCTCTTTTAATTTTAAGCTTCCTTCTAAACAGATAGAATAATCGATTCCACGTCCGATGTAAAATACATCTTTTGTATTGGCAAACTTTGATGCAAACCACTGGAGACGATCCTTTTCCTCTAAGATTTTTTCCATCTTTCCAGGAATGGTACGCATCTCTGTTAAAAGTTCATGTTCTTTTTCTGCATCAATGGTGCCCTTTGCTTTTCCAAGAGCAATTGCAAGCATATATCCGGCGATTAACTGGCAGGAATAGGCCTTTGTTGTTGCAACAGAAATTTCAGGTCCAGCCAAGGTCTGGAACACATAATCTGCTTCTCTTGAAATAGAGCTTCCCACTACATTTACAATACCAAGAACCTTATTTCCCATAGCGCGGGCCTCACGAAGTGCCGCAAGAGTATCTGCTGTTTCACCTGACTGAGAAACAACGATTACCAGGGTGTTCGGATTTAAAAGCGGCTTTCTATAACGAAACTCTGATGCAAGTTCCACACGAACCGGCACACGAGCCATATCTTCAATAACATACTGATCTACTACGCCGGTGTGATATGCACTACCACAAGCTGCGATTACAATATCAGAAACATTCTTTAAATCATCCGATCCAATACCAATGCCAGAAAGGTCAACAGAAAGCTTTCCGTTTTCTTCTTTGATTACAGAATTAATAGTATCTTCAACTACCTTAGGCTGCTCATGAATCTCTTTCATCATGAAATGCTCATAGCCACCTTTTTCTGCAGCTTCTGCATCCCAATCGATGGTCACGAGATCTTTTTTCACTTCATCGCCATCTAAGTTAAAGAAGGTAACTTCACCCTGATCTAGGCGAGCCATCTCTAAGTTTCCGATATAGTAAATCTCATTTGTATACTTCAAAATAGCAGGTACATCAGATGCCATATAAGTCTGTCCGTCTTTTACACCAATAACCATAGGGCTATCTTTTCTGGCTACATAAATCTGGCCAGGATAATCCTTAAACATAACAGCAATGGCATAAGAACCTCTTACACGCACCATAGTCTTTGCAATGGCATCAATTGGTCCTACCTGATATTTTTTGTAATAGTAGTCAATCAACTTTACAGCTACTTCTGTATCTGTTTGTGAATAGAAGGTATAGTCATGACGAGATAACTTATCCTTCAATTCCTGATAGTTTTCGATGATACCATTGTGAACACCTACCACATTCATATCATCAGAGCAATGAGGATGTGCATTTGTTTCAGATGGCTCACCGTGGGTAGCCCAACGAGTGTGACCGATTCCGCATCCACCCTTTACTGCTTTTCCAGCATTGGTCTTTTCAGATAAAATCTGAAGTCTTCCCTTTGCCTTTACAACAACAGGATCTTCCTCTCCATTTCTTACAGCAAGACCTGCTGAATCATATCCTCTATATTCCAGCTTTGATAAACCGTCTAATAAAACGGGAGCTGCTTGTTTCTTACCTACGAATCCAACGATACCGCACATAATTTCTTTCTCCTTAAATTAAATCAAAAAAACTCTGATTTGCACCTCTACGCACAAATCAGAGTTATTTTATCACAACTTGTTTTATTATACCAATGCTTTAAAGGGAACCACGATCCACGATAGAAAAGTCCAAACACACTTGTTGATTCATACGTTTTGACTCGTTGATTTCCTCCATTAAAAGCTTGGCTGCTCGAAGACCACATTCTTTAAAATATAAATGTGCAGATGTAAGGGGTGTTTCGTTAAATCGATCCATCCACATATCATCTACCCCGGCAATACCGATGTCATCTCCCGCCTTCTTTCCGCTTTCGCGAATGGCCTGAAGTGCTCCAACAGCAATCAAATCTGAAGCGCAAAGTACGCCATCGATTTCCGGATATTTTTTTAATATCTTCTTTGTTGCTTCATAGCCTTCTTCC
>JAILMB010000193.1 GCA_024692825.1 Lachnospiraceae bacterium
AGTTAGAAGCCGCCATATAATGAATTCCTCTTTTTTTTGCAATGG
Organism: Lachnospiraceae bacterium; assembly: GCA_024692825.1. Classification (GTDB taxonomy): domain Bacteria; phylum Bacillota; class Clostridia; order Lachnospirales; family Lachnospiraceae; genus JAILEN01. The sequence continues at coordinate 46 of JAILMB010000193.1, forward strand.
ATTCATAGATTCCTTTTAATTCTCTACACTTTATCACTGAATCCTTATCAAACTCCGGATCCTTTTCTTCTTTCCACACTTCCTCTCCTAAATAGATTGGTGAAATCAAAAGGATTTTTTCTTTTGCTATATATGTTTCAAGTTCCTCTAAACACTGTTCAATTCCCTCTCCGATATCATTTGCGGAGGCCTGGTAAAATTTCTTGCAGTCATTTGTTCCCAGCATAATAATTGCAGCATCAATGGGATACTTGCTTCTTAAAATAGAGGGTAACACCTCGGCTCCATTTCGTCCTATGCGATACTGATCTTCAAATATTGTTGTTCTTCCACAAAGACCTTCCTCAAGAATCTTTGTGTTTTTCAATTTACTCTGCAACACGCCTGTCCATCGTATATACTTCGGATAACGACGAAAAGGGGTTGTTCCGGGGATTAATCCCCAGGTATTTGAATCTCCATAAACAAGAATCGATTCCATAACTGCCACCTCCTTTACTATCTTTATCCTACTATCCACAGAATTATTTGAACATTTTCTTTCTTCTATCATCTATGATAAGAAACACTTATCGTGCCCATGCTTTATAGCATAAAATAAGCTCCGGGATAAATATCCCGAAGCCTATCTTAAATCCAAGTATTAATCTGTAACATTTATTTTTTCTTTTAGTATTATACTCCGTTTTTATTTTCACTTATATATGTAATTTTAATAGCCTTCCTGACGTCTTTCCTTGCGAATCTCTCTTCGCTTTATAGCCGCCTGCCATTCTGCTTCTTCTGAAGGATTTTCTAGTTCCAATCCGTATGGAACTTTTATAGGTTTTCCCTGGTCATCTATGGTAACCTCTGTAAAGTAAGCACGATTTACCACATATCTTAATCCTGTAGCCGGTTCTTCCCGATATACATCCACCCGAACCTCCATGGATTTCGTTCCTACATGAGTAACTCTTGCACGAAGAACTAAAATATCTCCTATCTTTACGCTCTTTTTAAACTGCAGATTATCAACTGCTGCCGTTGTTACCCAAACTCCTGCATGACGGATAGCTACCACGCCTGCAATTTCATCCATCCACTCCATTAGTCTTCCGCCAAACAGATTTCCTGATGGATTAATATCCGCATACTGTATCACTCGTAAAGTTTCCCCTTCGGATTCTGATACTTTTTTTGTTTTAATCTCATTCTCCATTGTTATTACTCCTTAACACCCTATATACTAGCACTCCTCACGCCAGAATTCTATTTTCCCTCTTCGACTTTCTGCCATCTTTATTTTCAATGCTTTTTGTTTTTCTCTCCCCGACTTTCTTCTATTTTCATTTTTTCAATTATATAGTATTATCATTAAAAATCTAAAAATAGGAGAGGCAACTATGACACCCTACATTCACCACGTACAATATTATGAAACTGATAAAATGGGAATCACACACCACTCTAACTACATTCGTTGGATGGAAGAAGCTAGAATTGATTTTCTAAATCAAATCAACTGGCCTATGACAAAGTTAGAAGAGATGGGATTAATCTCTCCAGTTATAAATGTAAATTGTGATTATAAAAAAACAACTACCTTTTCTGATACGGTCTCCATTATGGTTTCTGTCACAGAATTTAAAGGTGTAAAACTACATCTAGCCTATGTTATGAAAAATGAGAATGATGAACTTGTATGCAAGGGAACATCCTCTCATGCCTTTTTAGATATGGAAGGTCGTCCTATAAAAATGAAAAAAGACTATCCAGAATTTTTTGATGCTATTAATCAATTAATCCATTAGTTTTTGTTTTATACTGTGGTCAAAAGTCCTTTTCCTATGGCAATTTCCAAAGATAATTTTTTTACTACGGACTCTCCGTCAAAATTAATCTCCGCCATATTGTCTTTTCGATCCACGATTACGCCTCGACCATATTTTTTGTGATTTACAATGGCACCTGCCTTAAAGCTGCCCATAATAGATTCTACTTCTTTTAACTTTTGTTCTAATTGAACCTTTCCATCAAAAACCTTTTTACTAAAAGCAGATGTTTCCGCTTTACCCTGTGTAAAGATGTACAACTCATTTTTCGCACGGGTCATTGCAACATAGTATAAACGTCGTTCCTCTTCATATAAAGAAACCTCAGCATCGCTGGAATTACCGGTTGGCTTTGGAGCTGATGGAAGGACACCATCTAACATATCCATCATATATACTCGATCATACTCTAATCCTTTACTAGAGTGAATGGTAGATAGTACAAGGTTACTATCTGTACCTGTAGACCCCTTTGCTATAGTTTCCTGCAATGCTTTTAAATGTGGCAAAAAGTCTCTGACGTTTTCTTCCTGATTTGCTAACAGTTGAAGAATTTCTGATTTACCAGTATCTAGTCCATGCTCATCCATATAAGAAGCATATCCCATATAGTTTAAGATTCGATACACTGCTTTTCCTGCACTTTCATCTTTTAAATTAATAAAATGAGTGGCCAAAGTTCTACATTGCTTTTTTGTATAAGGTGGAATATCCAAATCATCTAAAAGTTCAATGAGCGGTTTTTTTCTACGGTTCATCTCCACTACTTTTGTAGCATTAATCTTACTGATACCTGCTCCCATTTTGTAATAGATATTCATAAATGCTTCTTCGTCGAAAGGATCTAGGGCCAATCGAATGAAGTCACAAATATCGGTTACAATTGGATGACTAAAGAAGGTCATTTCGCGACTCTTCATTCTGTAAGGAATTTCTTCTCTTTCAAATGCATCAATCAATGGCAATGCACTTTCATTATTTCTATATAAAATAGCAGTTTCTCTATCACAGTGTCTTGCCACTTTAATTAAATAGCTATACTGAGCTTTTCTGGATTTTACATCCAGCTGACGCAATACGCCTCCAGATGGACGAGTGGCAACAAACTTCTTTTCATGCCGTTTTGTATTCTCCTGAATCAATCGATTCGCTGCTGCTACAATTTCCTCGTTGCTGCGATAATTTGATTCCATAAGAAGTACTTTGGCATTTTTTCTTCTTTTTTCAAAGATAACCAAAGCTTCCGGATAAGCTGCTCGGAATCCAAAAATACTTTGATCCTCATCCCCTACCATAAAAAGATTTCCGTCTTCTCCTGCTAAGAGTTCGATTAAATCATGCTGAATCTTTGATGTATCCTGTGCTTCATCTACACAAATGTATTTATATAAATCTCTAAAGTGATTTAATATCTTCGGATAAGTCTGAAGTACCATAAGGGCATACACCATCTGATCATCATAATCTATCATCTTCATTTTTCGAAGTTCTTCCTGATAAAGCTTATAAATCTCAGGGAATTTTTTTACATCTAAATCTAATTTTGAAATTTCTTCATCAGAAAGTCTCATATTCTTTACATAGGTGATTCCAGATTCAATATTTTTTACATCAGCCTCTGTGGCAAACTTTTTGGTGACGTGATTAAAAATATTTTTCACCAAGGAAATCTGAACTTTTCTATCAATGATTTCAAATGGCTTTTGTCCGATTTTTTCTCCTAAGTACATAAGAATTTTTTGAGAAATTCCATTTATGGTTCGAAACTCAATTTGATCACTATATTCCTCCCCAAACTTTGTTAGAAATCTCTGTTTCATATCCTTTGTGGCTGCATCCGTATAAGTAATTGTCAGTATGTTTTTTGGATTTATGCCACACTCAAAAATCATATATCCAAGACGATTTACTAACACGGTAGTTTTTCCACTACCTGGTACTGCAAGAAGAAGTACCGATCCATCAATTGCCTGTACGGCTTCATCCTGTTGTTTGTTTAGTTCGATGTGAAAACGCTCTTTAAACGAAGTATAACTCATGTAATTTATTCATCCCTTTTTCGTATTCTAGTCTGCAATTTAACCCATAAAAAATCCCCTTAATTCTCAATTAAATGAAAATAAAGGAGATTTTAATATTATTATTTAATCCTTTTAAAATGTTCTTTTGTCTCTTTAAAATTGCTGAATTAGTCTAGCATTTCATGACTATGAAGTCAATGAGAATAAGAGCTAAAATTGGATTTTTCTATACAAGATATCGCATCATAATAGTATCACGACACAAAAAAGGCCTGAAATCATGTTTTTTAACATGATTCCAAGCCTTGAAATACTTGATTTGTTATACTGACCTCTAAGCCACTCCGGATCTACTCCATCTCTAGTCACGATACTTTATATTGACTCTATATCCTGCTATCGTGTCTAAATTCAATGTTTGATCATCTTCTTTTTCATATTAATATGTTGGATTTCAAGCCATGCCACCTCCGCAAATATTACAGCAAAAAACACGACCAACTCTAATGTCACACTTTCTAATCGTTCCAAAAAGCATAAAAAAACCGTTCCTGTAACAAAAAGCATACATCCATATACGACTAAATTCCTACCATGTTTGTGATTCCACTCTGTCATATCTGTGAGTTCATCCTCCCTCGGCGGCTTTTCGCCCGTATTGATAGAAACCGGCACCTTAGAACGGTACTGTACTATTCCTAAAATAACAAATATTAAAGAAACAAGAGCAAAAATCACTATACCAATTATTGTACCCGCCATGTGATACCTCCTCCCTAATAATCTACTCTTCCCAGTAATCAATAGACTCCTGGGTTCGTCCTGAAATTCCAAAGAGTTTATACATAAAGTCTTCTTTCTCTCCAAACATTTCCGCGACGATAATCGTATCTTTGTCCTTGTAGTAAACTAACTCTGTTTTCATAAGTCACTTCATTGACTATACTTGTATAATTCTTTAGTGCTGAAACTAGTTTTATATTTGGCATAAACTCACCTTACTTCTTCTTTATAGGAACATCATAGCATGTTCATCTCTGATATAAAATAATTTTCCCATAAATATTACCCCAACTTCAACTCTTCATCTCATATGGTCCAAAATCTTCCGGATTACTGTAATACTCGATCTTATAGCCTTCCGTAATTTCATAGCTGCTTGCTGGAAGCCATTCTGAAAAATCTTGCAGTTCACTTCCTGCAAAGGAAGCGGCATAGGTCCTCGTCATCCAAGACACCATAGCAGTTTTCTAAGTACCGCTTTCTGTTACACTTGCCTTGTATAATTATAGAGTGGGGATTCATCTTCATAAGTTATATAGCCTATGATTTTCGAAGAAATAGTATCATTACAGTATCACATCTTCTTCT
>JAILMB010000246.1 GCA_024692825.1 Lachnospiraceae bacterium
TGTTTACAAGAATTTGAATTGGACCATAGGTTTCCTTTATATCAGATACAAGTTTTGCAACTGCAGTTTCATCTGTTACATCACAGATATATCCGGTGGCATCAATTCCTTTTTTCTTATATTCTTCCATAGCAGAGTCCAGGTGCTCTTTGCTTCGACAATTAAAGACTACCTTTGCACCTGCATGTGCCAAAGCTTCTGCCATGGAAAATCCTATTCCATAAGCAGCTCCTGTCACCCATGCTACTTTTCCTTCTAATGAAAACATATCTACCATAAAAAAATCTCCTTATTGCATAGTCTTAAAATTGCTTCTATAAAATAATAATCTCCATATATAATAGCAAAGTTGTGTTTCTCATCGTGATAGGCAGCGGAACAATTCTCCAGGAAATGGTCAACACTATTATCCCAGTTGCAGCTTTCTGTAGCTAAGGTCTGTAGTAAACCGATGGCAGTATCTTTATATTTTTTAGAGCGAGAAGCGTCTGTGGAAAGAAGTTCTTCGCTTAAGAGGAGTAGTCCACTAGCAGTAATAGCCGCTGCGGTATCATCCTCCCAGGAACAGTCTTTAGGCTGCTTGTAATCTACAGGAATTCGATTAGAGACTGGAATTTGTGAAAGAATATAATCGGCAACCTTTATGGCTGTGGTAAGATATGATTCTTTTTTCGTATGACGATAACTCAAACTAAAACCATACAGTGCCCAGGATTGACCTCTCGTCCAGGAAGAGCCTTCGTCCATTCCCTGTCCGCCTAAAGGTTTTAAAATCGCACCTGTATTTGGATCAAAGGTAATGATGTGATGGGAAGAGCCATCTTCTCGAATAAAAACCTCCATTGCCCGATCGGCGTGAGCCATAGCAATTTGTGTAAATCTAGGGTCGCAGGTGAGCTCTGATGCCTTATATAACAGAGGAAGATTCATCATACAGTCAATAATGGCCCATCCTGACGTGTCACCATTTCCAGAATCATTCCATGCACGGATGAGATTTGCGTTTAAATTAAATCGTCCAGCTAAGTTTCCTGCTGCCAACATAAAGCGATTTTTTGAAGCATCACTTTTGGTTAATTCATAGCTCGCCCCGGCAGTAAGTAGCCATTTAAACCCACTATCGTGATCCATTCCCATATAGTTCATTAAGTTTTTATCTAATTTTGATTCAATGTTTTTTGCACAGGTCATAAAAGAAGTATCGCCAAAAGCATGGTATAACTGCCAAAGCATTCCTGCCCAAAATCCATTGGTCCACCAACATATTTTTCCATCTTCTGACCAATCATCAAATTTTCCCTGATCTGTAGTATATGGAATTCTGTTATTGTTACGTTCTACAACAGAAAGTTCCTTTTGGTGTATTTTTTCGGCAATATCCAGTGCCCACTTGCTCGTATCCATGTCATCTCCTTTGAATATCATATATATTGTGTCCTGATTCATCATAATTCCCTTGACGAAGACAAACAATAACATATAGTATTCTGATATAACATATTCTGCTATTTTGAGTGTGGAGGGCAAAATGTTTGAGATTATAAATGGTGGTATTTATACAAAACATGATAAAGATTTTCTCATGGATCGAACAAAGGGGTTTGATCGTCATGTGTTACTGCTGACTAGATCGAAGGGGGTATTTTTGTTTCCAGAGAAAAAAGTGAATGCACTTCCCTATGAGGTGGTGCTGATTCCTGCAAAGACACCCTATGCCTATTCCAATCCATCTGGAGAGTATTCGGATGATTGGATTCATTTTACTTGTGATCAAAAGGACTTTTCTGTTATTGATCAAAAGGCCTTCTTACAACCCTTTGCAATTACCAATCCATCTTTAATTGGAACCTATTTCCAACAATTGCTCTATGAGAAAAACTATGGACCGAAAGAATTTCAAAAAGAGCACATGGATGGATTGTTTCGAATGATGCTTGACTATTTGATGTTCGATTATCATAGAAAAATAGATGTTTCTTATAGTCCATATCTTCATCCAATGCAATCGCTGCGGTTAGAACTTCAGTCCTCGCCATGGGTATCCGTTTCAGCAAGGGAAGCAGCGAAAAAAATAGGAATTAGTCTATCTTATTTTCAACACCTCTATACAGATTTTTTTCATATATCTTATCAAAAAGATGTGATTCAAATGAGAATATCCTATAGTGAAGAATTACTTCGAATGACGGATATGTCCGTAGAGGAAGTGGCAAGAGCCAGTGGCTATACAAATCCAGTGCATTTTTATCGTCAGTTTCAAGATCTTAAAGGAATGACTCCCGGGCAGTATCGACTATAAGACTTGATTTTTATTTGGAAGATGTTATAATGCATACAAATAAATTACATACAATTTAAATGCTTTGCAGATAGGCTTAAATGATAATATAAACAATAAGAAATTGAAAAGATAAGAGGTAGAGAAATGA
>JAILMB010000211.1 GCA_024692825.1 Lachnospiraceae bacterium
GAAGCACCTTCAGGTGAAGCTGGAGGCGGCGGTGGAGCAAATACCACAACCTTTGATTATTCAGGAACCTATTCCGGTGCTTTAACAGCAGATGGAGAAGAAGTTACCTCTGATGGAGAAACAACATCAACAGAAACGGTAGATCAAAACGCAGCTTTGGCACAAAACGGTGGTACCTTAACGATAACAAACGGAACACTTACAAAGTCTGGAAGTGATGAGGATGGTGATAGCTGTAACTTCTATGGCGTAAACTCAATTTTGCTTTCTGTAGGAGAAGATTCTATGGCTTATGTATCTGATACATCCCTTAGTGCTGATTCCACAGGAAGTAACGCAATTTTTGCTACTGATAGTGGTACAGTGTATGCAAATAATGTAACCATCAATACTACTGAAGCAAACTCAAGAGGACTAGATGCAACCTATGGTGGAACAATTATTGCAAATTTAATGGATATTGCAACTGTTGGCGATCACTGTGCGACTGTTGCAACAGATAGAGGCGGCGGAAGCATTTCTGTTACAAATTCAACTCTTTCAACAGAAGGTAGTGGATCTCCATTACTTTATTCTACAGGTGATATTCAGGTTTCAAATGTAACCGGTACTGCTACTGGAAGCCAGATTGCCGGTATGGAAGGTTTAAATACAATTTTAATTTATAACTCTGAATTAGAAAGTACAATTACAAGTGCTACTGCCTCTGATCCTGTTGCAAATGGTGTAATTATTTACCAGTCAACTTCGGGTGATGCGGAAACTACAACAGGTGATCGTGCAACCTTTAATGCTGTAGATTCAACACTTACTTCTTCTATTGAAAGTGGAGCAATGTTTTATGTAACAAATACTGCAGCTAATATTGTTCTTTCTGGAACTACACTTGATTTTGATTCAGAAAATGTAAACCTACTTCAGGTAGAAGGAAATGATTCAAACTCTTGGGGAACTTCAGGATCTAATGGTGGAACAGTAACATTTACTGCTTATGGTGAAACCTTGTCAGGAGATATTTCAGTAGATACTATTTCTTCATTGGACTTTTATTTATTAGATGCTTCTACTTACACAGGTGCATTTACAATTACAGAAAACTCTGTAAACACAAGTGCGACAGATGCACCAATTACCGTAAATGTTTCTTCTGACTCTACATGGGTAGTAACAGAAGATACTACTATCAGCGCATTAAATGCAGAAGATGGAGCAACTATTGTAGATGCAGATGGAAAGACAGTTACAATTGTTGCAAATGGAGAAACTGTTGTAGAAGGTGACAGTGATATTACTGTTACTGTATCTGGCGAATACTCAACTACAGTTTCAACTGATGAGAACAATGAACTTTCTGATTCTTACATCGATCGTTCTTCCTTCGATGAATATTATGGAACAGAAACAGGATTTACAACTCTTTCTGCAACTACATCAACAACGACATCTTCTTCTGATGATTCAGATTCTGAAAGTACTGAAACTTCTTCAGGAACTACAGCAACAGAAGAATCCAGTGGGCTTTCAGGGGGCGTAATTGGTGGGATTATTGCAGCCATCGTAGTAGTAATTGGGGCGATTGCCTTTGTTGTAAGCCGAAAGAAGAAATAAGTTAAGAGACAAGGCCTGTATATAAAAGAAAGAAATTATAAAAGAAATTATAAAAGAAATTTAACTGAAATAAGGGAAATCCGGAGGAAACCTGCTGGATTTTCCTTTTTTTAAACAGGAAGAACAATTTAAAGGAACACAAAAAAACTGTAAACATCAGCGCTCCTTTAAATTTGAAAAAAACCGCAAACAACCCACAATCACACTGCAAACATACCACAGAGAAATTACATTACTTTAAAAATAGAAATTCCATTGACGGAGAAAAGAAAAACAGATAAAATAGCATATGTTCGCAGGAATGGCGGAATTGGCAGACGCGCAGGCTTCAGGTGCCTGTGGTAGCAATATCGTGTGGGTTCAAGTCCCATTTCCTGCATTTAAGGCACTAGCAAAGCTAGTGCCTTTTTTAATATAAAACCTGATTTGCAAATTTATACAAATATAAATAGTTTGTTTATTCTCAAAATTGTCATTTTGTGGTACATTAGTGAACGATGGGTGCGTCCATCGTATATGTTTTTTTTAGGAAGGAATAGGAGACATGAAGAAAATGAAATTATCAAAGAAACTTGCATGTTTAGTTCTTGCAGTTTTGATGGCAATTCCTGCAGTATCTATGACAGATATTCCTGCAGCAACTACTGTTGAAGCAGCAAGCACTAAGAAGGCTACTTTGTATGTAGGAGAGGATTTCTACATTACAGGAGTTAAGAAGATTACTTCTTCTAACAAGAAGGTAGTTAAGGCGAAAGCAAAATCTAGAAAAGGTTATGTTACTGTATTGAAAAAGGGAAAGGTAACATTAGACGTAACAACTACTTATGGTGATACATACACCTATAATGTAACTGTTAAGGAAGCAGCTTTAACAGCAACTGCTCAGCTCGTTGATTCAGGAATTTTAGTTTCTGTAACTAACGGAACAAAGCAGACATTTGAAGCAGCAGCTGTAACAGTTGGTTTACTTGGAGCTGATGGTTCAATCGTTGATTATGGTGAAATCGAAGTTGATGCTGTAAACGCAAAGAAGACAGCTTTTGGTATGAACTTAAACTATGATTCTTACACAATTAAGAAGTACAACGAAGCAGCTGATCCCGATATCGTTGGTGTTCAGGTATACGGAGTTCGTCCAGTAGTTCATGACTTCAGATATAAATACTCTGATGTTTCTGAAAAGATTAACACTGTTTCATCTCAGGATACTTCTTATACATCAGGATTCAAGGTAGCAATCACTTCTACAAACACAAACAAGAAATACACTGTTGACGGAAGATACACCGTTATCTATTTTGATGCAGCAGGAAATGTAGTGGATGCAACTGTAAGATCATTTTATATGTCAAAGAAGGGTGGTTCTTATGCAACTAGCACAACATCTACCTTCTCAGGTGCAGATAATATTGCAAGCTATGCAATCATTACAAATGCATACATTTTAAAGAAACCTACTTATTACTAGGATTTTTTAAACACAATGTCCCCGGAGAATTTTCTCCGGGGATTTTTTGTTTATATGTTTCAATGCCAAGGCGAAAAAAATGTGGTATCATAGGTTCATTATGTATAGTATATTTGTAGATTTTGAGATGCAGCCCGTGGATATCGAGAGATTTCCGGAAGAGTATAAAATCTGCCATACGGAAATCATTGAAGTCGGCGCGGTTGTTTTAAATGATAAAAACAAGGAAGTTTCTTCCTTTAAACGCTATGTAAAACCAAAGTACTCTGATTACATTGATGAACATATCAAGGATTTGACGGGGATTACCATTAAGAAGCTAGGCCATGCATCTTACTTTGAAGAGGTGTATGCAGATTTTATAAAATGGTGTAATCACTACAAAGACTTTATGATTTATGCCTGGAGCAACAATGACAAGAGTCAGCTGGTCCGGGAATTGGAACTGAAAAAAATTCCACAGAAGGAGAAAGAACAGTATCTGTTTGATCATTGGAAGGATTTTCAGAAGGAATACGGCACTTTGGTAAAGGCACCTTATTCTCTTTCATTGGAGCGAGCCTTGTATATGGCTGGAGAAATCTTCGATGGAAAGGCCCATGATGCTCTTTATGATGCCAGAAATACGGCCCATTTATTCCGCAAGTCTAGAAATGAAAAGAAGTTTTTAGAGGAAGTAAAACGTATCAAAGAAATGGCGGGGAATGACGAGCCAACCACCTATTCCATAGGTTCTAGTATTGATTTTGAAGAACTTAAAAACAATTTGAAATAATTTTTTGAAAAATTTCAAAAATAAAAAAGGGTTTTTACTTTTTATGCGTAATAAATAGAGTAGAAACCCTTTTTTTGAACTATTAGGGAGGAAATATGACAATACGAGAATCCATTGAGAAGATGCAAGCAGAGACACTTAGCCCTTACGCTACCTTGGATCAGAATTCTAAGGGAAGGGAAAGAGCCGAGGATGAATGTGATATTCGTCCGGTATTTCAAAGAGATCGAGACAGAATTCTTCATTCAAAATCTTTCCGAAGATTAAAGAATAAGACCCAGGTGTTTTTGGATCCTATGGGAGATCATTATCGAACTCGAATGTCTCACACATTAGAGGTATCCCAAAATGCCCGTACTATTGGAAAAGCATTGCGCATGAACGAGGATTTGGTAGAAGCCATTGCCTTAGGTCATGACTTAGGTCACACACCTTTTGGTCACTGCGGGGAACGAGTGCTTGATAAGCTCTGTGCGGAGGGATTTGTTCATTCGGAACAAAGCGTTCGTATTGTTGAAAAGTTAGAGCAGGAAGGCAAAGGATTGAATTTGACCTGGGAAGTTCGAGATGGAATGCGAAATCATCAGACCAGCACCATGCCGGCTACTCCAGAGGGCCAGATTGTTCGTCTTTCCGATAAGATTGCCTACATTAATTCAGATATTGACGATGCCATTCGAGGCAAAATCATGGCAGAAGAAGATATTCCAAAGGAGATTCGAAACACCCTTGGAATGAATGTTAAAACCAGATTGGATCGTTTGGTTCATGATGTGATTATTTCCAGTAAGGATTCTCCTGAGATTAAGATGTCAAAGGAAATTCAAGAAGCTATGCTGGAT
>JAILMB010000026.1 GCA_024692825.1 Lachnospiraceae bacterium
CCATTTACAAGAGAAGCAAAGCTGTTTGTAATGGATACGGTTCCACCAGAAACCGTACCAATAAGACCACCAGTCTCCTGACCGCTGATCCAAATATTCTCATGTGTTTTATTGGTTAAATCCCCATTGGCGTCGCTTAAATAAACACGGCAGCCCTCGATGGTAGCATTATTTGAAACAGAACCAATGAGTGCACCTGCAGATGCATCTCCTACAGAAATCTGCGGTCCAAGCATCCAAACATCACTTAAGGTAAGACCAGCGCTGCCACTGGATTTAAACAATCCTCCATTGGAGTCGCTTGTCTTTACAACTAATCCTGAGATAGAGTGATTCTCCGCCGTGCCATCATTATCGGCATCATAGCTTCCTGAATAGCTCGTAACAGTTCCATTTGTAATCGGACAGAAACTGATATTTGATCCACTAGCTCCTAAATAGCTGCCATTATGGTATATGTCATACCAATCTTCATCGTTTAGGGTGTTGTCCAAAAATGAAATATCGTTTGTCTGGGCAACTGTTTTTACCGGAGTGTAATTTCCGCTTGCTGATGAATCATAATAGGAGGTATCTAGATTCTGTAAATGTCTGACATAGGCCACATGAGCTTCCTGTACGTAGGAAGGATTGGTGCTGGAACTCATGGTAGAGTCATCAGCAAAGAGTGAATTTACATCATATCCATAGGTGCATGACGTTCCTTCAAAGTCATAATCTCCAACACTTTCTACTTCCATAGAAATCGATAAAATATCTCCGGCACAAAGAATCTCATCAGCATCTAATGATGTATTTCCTGCGCCATATTTATAGTAGAATCTCTTGGACTGAGAAGATAAATCATCTAATTTAAGTGTCAGATAATATCTTCGACCAAGGTTTCTAACAAGGTATTCAGAATTTGTGCTCTTGGTAGAAGCAATGATCTCTCTGGTATGACCATGTTGATCAGAAATGGAAATCGTAAAAGTAACCGTTCCTGTGGTGGTCTTTGTCAGTGAATATTGGAAGGTAGCCTCTAGTGTCTCTGCATTAGACACAGAAATGCTCGCCTTTCCAGAAGTACTCTCGCTGGCTTCTGATATGCTTCCACCGTAGTAACCAATGACGCTTCCACCATCAATTCGTTTACTCTTATCTCTTAACTTATCAAGTGTAGAAGTCTCTGATGAAGTATTAAATGTCTCCTCTTCACTGTAAAAGACGGCATAAACACTTCCTGCTTCGGGATCATACTCAATAATCCAGTTTTTCTCACGAAGTTCTGCTTCTACTCCTCGAGAAGACATAATGTAGCTAGCGCCGGATCCGGCGCTATTCAAAGAGTCTGAAGTCACGTACCAAAGATTTGGCAAAATAGATGCATCTTCATCCCAATCAGATGGAACATAAGACAGTTCATCTACGTTTGTTGCACTTCCACCCTCAGTAGTTGCCTGGAATTTATTTTGATTTCCACTAAGTCGAAGATGTGTCAATTGATTCTGTGCTGACACGTAGATTGTCTCCGCCAAGTCATCTAACTTCTTTTGGCGAAGGCTCTTTTGATAATTCAAGACACCAATAAAAGTCACCGCACCTAAAATTCCTATAATCAAAACAACCATAAGAACTTCAGCCATGGTGACACCATGATTATTCGATAGTTTTTTATTTCGTTTTGTTCTCTGTGCAAAATATTTCATATGTCCATTCCCCGCGCATAAAGCTCCATACATCCGATATGTCTTTGACCATTTCCAAATTCATATTAAGTTGCATTTAGCTACTATTATTTTAACATAGAAGAAACTTTACTTTAAGTATATCTATGTATATTTTTCAACAATTTCTTTTATTGTTATTTTTTTATATTTCCTATTAATTTTTTCGGATAATTTTCCGATAATTTTAGTGAAAAGGAACTAATTAACTGTTTTTATCTTGAAGAAACAATCTAAAAATAGTATTCTATTAGTAACAAGAGAGACGTAGCCGCCCATTATGCGAGAGGAGTCCCGGCTACACTAGACACGAAAGGGGAAAATCTTATGAGGAAGATCAAAGAGAGAAAAGGCTTTACAATGGCCGAATTATTAATTGTAGTTGCAATCATTGCAGTATTGGTAGCTATTGCGATACCGATATTTAC
>JAILMB010000030.1 GCA_024692825.1 Lachnospiraceae bacterium
TCTGACTGCATTTTTAAGTATTTGTCGTTGTCAAACCCAATTTTCATAAAAATTAACTCCTTCCCAAAGTTACAAAATAAAAACTAAAAAATTATATCACGGTAGAATTTGTAATTCAAGAATAGATAATCCAATCTTATTATAAAAATTTAGTTTACAAAAAATGTTGAAAAATTTTATGCCTTTTTTTATAATCAAAATGTTGTGTAATGGCGTTTAACGTCTAAGGAAAGAGAGGAGTCTGAAATGTTAGAAAAACTTTTCAAACTAAAAGAGAACAACACTAACGTGAAAACAGAAGTGTTGGCTGGCTTTACTACCTTTATGACAATGGCTTACATTTTGGCAGTAAACCCTAATATCCTTTCCGCTTCAGGAATGGATAGTACCGCAATCTTGATTGCAACATGTCTTGCATCTTGTATCGGTACATTTTGTATGGCATTTATGGCCAATTATCCTTTTGCATTAGCACCAGGAATGGGATTAAATGCTTATTTCGCATTTACCGTATGCGGAAACTTAGGATATGACTGGAGAGTTGCTTTAATGGCAGTTTTCATAGAAGGTCTTATCTTCATCGTTCTTTCACTTACAAATGTACGTGAAGCAATCTTTAATGCAATTCCTTCTACATTAAAGAAGGGTGTTTCAGCAGGTATTGGATTGTTCGTAGCTTTCATCGGTTTACAGGGATGCTACCTTGTAGTTAACAATGATTCTACTTTACTTTCTTACACTGCATTCCGTGATAACTGGCATACACAGGGAATCTGTGCAGTACTTGCATTAATCGGATTATTTATCACCGTTATCCTTTACATCAAAGGTGTTATGGGATCTATCTTAATCGGTATTATTGCAACATGGGTACTTGGTATGGTTTGCCAGGCTCTTGGAATTTATACAGTAGACATTGAAGCTGGATTCTACTCATTATATCCAAGCTTTGGTCTTACCGATTTCTCAGCTTTAGGACAGACCTTTGGTCAGGCTTTCCGGGCTGATTTCTCAAATGTAGGAATCTTAAACTTCATCGTAGTTTTACTTTCCTTCTTATTTGTAGATATGTTTGATACTATTGGAACCTTAATCGGTGTTTCAGAAAAAGCTGGATTCTTAGATGAAGAAGAAAAGCTTCCTCGTATCAAACCTGCACTTTTAGCTGACGCTATTGCAACTTCAGTTGGTGCAATCTTTGGTACATCTACAACAACAACCTTCGTTGAATCTTCATCAGGTGTTGGTGCAGGTGGACGTACAGGACTTACATCTGTTGTAACAGGATTGTTATTCTTACTTGCAATTTTCTTTGCTCCTATTTTTACAGCAATCCCTGGCTTCGCAACAGCTCCAGCTCTTATCTTCGTTGGTTTCTTAATGTTATCTTCAATTATTAAGATTAACTTCAACGACTTAAGAGAAGCAATTCCTGCATATTTGACAGTATTATGTATGCCTTTGATGTATTCTATTGCTGAAGGTATTGCAATTGGATGTATTTCTTATGTAGTAATCAATGTTGTTTGCAACATTGTTTGTGAAGAAAAGAAGAAAATTACACCTCTTATGTATGTATTGGCGGTAATCTTTGTCTGCAAATATATCTTCTTATAAGATGTAATAAAAACACGAATCCCGGTGACTTTTTGTCATCGGGATTTTTTTTGTTTATTTGACAGTGGTTCTTATTTTCCTTATACTTATAAAGTTAAAAAACAAAAGGTGAGAGATCATGGCTAAAGGATATAAAAATTGGGAAAAATTAGATAATACCGCAAAGGTTTTTCCGGTTATAGCGAATGATTCGCTGACAAATACATATCGCATCAGTGTTGTGTTGAATGAGGAGATTCAACCGGATGTATTACAGGAGGCTTTAGATAGAGTATTACCAAAGATGCCAGGGTTTAATTTGAGACTGCGAACAGGTTTCTTTTGGTATTATTTAGAAGAAAATGGAAAAGCTGCTCCGAAGGTGTTTGAAGAGGATACCTATCCCTGCAGAAGAATATATCCAAACAAGAATAATAGTTATTTATTTAGAGTTTCATATTTTAAAAATCGAATTAATCTTGAGGTGTTCCATGTGCTTACAGATGGAATGGGAGGAATCGGATTTTTAAGAGAGATTACCTATCAGTATTTGCGCCTGGTGCATCCTGATATTATGGAAAAACTAGGAGATGGGTTAAGCGAAGAAACGTCTTTAGATCGTGAAGACAGTTATGTTTCAAATTACAAAAAAGCTTCAAAAAGTCTTTATGCAAATAAAAAAGCATTTTTGATAAAAGGTGATAAACTTCCTTATAACGGATTTGGAGTGGTTCACGGATTTATGCCAGTGAGTCAGTTGAAAAAAGTTAGTAAGGAAAAATATGGAATTAGTATCAATGAATATTTGATTTCAGCTTTTGTATATGCCACCTATCAGACTCATGGCAGGGATATTTCGGAGAAAAAGCCGATTCGCGTAGCAGTTCCAGTGAATATGAGACCTTATTTTGATTCCATTACTACAAAGAACTTTTTTGTTATGGTTTCTGCAGAGTTTATTCCTACAAAGGATGACTATAGCTTTGAAGAAATCGTAGAGATTGTTCACGGGAGTTTGAAATCTCAGATTAATAAGGAACATTTGGAATCTATCTTTTCTTATAATGTTTCAAATGAGCAGTTGTTTGTGGCGCGAAGCGTTCCACTGTTTTTAAAAAATGTTGGAATCAAGTTTGTCTATAATAGGGCAGCCCTTGCCAATACGACAACAATTACCAATATCGGGAATATTAAGGTGAAAGATGAGTATGAACCATACATTAAAATGTTCCACTCATTCTTATCATTCTCTAAAGGCCAGGAATTAAAATGTACGATTACATCTTATAAGGATACCTTGGCATATACCTTTACTTCCGCTTTTGAAGATACATCCATTCAAAGAAGATGTTTCCGTCAAATCGCGAAAGATGGAGTCCTAGTGAATATCGAAACTAATGGAGTGTACTATGAGTAAAAAATGTAATCATTGTGGTGTTTATGTATTAGATGACGCTCAAAAATGTCCATTATGTAATGGCGTTATAGAAGGCCAAGATGAAGGAATACAGACATATCCAAATGTTGTAGATAAGATTAAAAAATTAAATATTATTATGCGAATGCTCTTGGCTGTTTGGGCAGGTACTTTTATTTGCCTTGGGGTGTTGTCCTATTATAAAAGAGGTGCTTTGCTACCCGTAGTTATTGCCGGGGCTTCCTGCTTGTATTTTTTGTTTATGATTTGGCTAATGACAAAGCCGGAAGCGGGTTACATGAAACGGATTTTTGGAGCGATTATCGTTGGTGTGATTTTAGTTGTAGGAATTGATATCACCCTTGGATTTAAACGCTGGTCCCTGAATTATGTGTTACCGGGGGGCTTGATTTTAATGGACATTGCTTTGATCATATTGCGAGTCGTAAATAAGCGTAATTGGCAAGGTTATATGGCGCAGCAGTTAATGGTGATTTTTATGGGATTATTGCCAGCGTTTTTCATCTGGAAGGGTTGGATTAGTGATCCGATTGTTTCAGTTGTAGCAATCTGTGAATCCATAGTTTTATTTGTAGTGACATTGATTATGGGCGGAAGAGCTGCTCGAATGGAGCTTCGAAGAAGATTTCATATTAAATAAAAAAAGACAGGTTTGTTATTGATATTTGTCCCAAACATCTGGGAGATATCGATTCTCAAACCTGTCTTTTGATTTACATTTTGATTTTATAACAAATGAGAAATGTTTAAGTATTTTGGAATACCATTTTCATAGGTGAGGTTTGGCTCGCCGAGAATGAGTGGCTTTAAGTAGGCAATCATCTTATCTGTTACATCATTTCCTTTGTCATTGATAAAGTCATTCGGAACAGATTTTACTTCATTTGCGATTTCACAAACCGGATGACAACCGTAGGTGACTTTGTATGGATCATCACTTTCTCGAGTGAGAGTTGCCATGACACCGGTTTCTCCCTTTTCACATAAAGAAACAGCAGTAGCACCTAAATTCATGGATTCCGATAAATCAGTTTCGGAAGCAATGTGAGCTGCGCATCGCTGTAAGGTGTTCATTTCTATACCACGTGTTTTTACACCTAATTCGTCATGTAATTTGGCTTCTAAATATTTGGCAACGCCTGACAACATAGCATGTCCAAAATTATCTGTTTTGGCTTCAGAAGCAGAAACATAATTTCCATCTTTATCTCTGATGCCCTCTGAAACTGCAATAATAACATTTTCTTGGGTCTCTAAGAGTTTTTTTGTGTCCTCGATACACTCGTGAATGTCAAAAGGCTTTTCTGGTAAATAAATAAGATGAGGTGCAGCGGAGTACTCATTTCTGGCTAAAACAGAAGAAGCAGTTAGCCAACCGGCATCTCGTCCCATAATCTCAACGATAGTAACACTCTTAAGGTGATAAATATAAGTATCGTGAGCAAGCTCAAGGATGGAAGAAGCAACATACTTTGCGGCTGAACCAAATCCTGGAGTGTGATCGATGTGCACTAAGTCATTATCGATGGTTTTAGGAATTCCGATTATGGATACATCTTTTCCATGTTTTTTTGCATAAGCAGACAGTTTGTCTACTGTATCCATAGAATCATTTCCACCGATGTAAAAGAAAGCGCCTACGTTTTTTTCTTCAAATACCTTAAATACAGTTTCGTAAAAAGCTGCATCATTTTCTTCGCTAGGCACTTTGAATCGACATGAACCTAAAAACATAGCAGGAGTGTGCTTTAATTCTTCGATGAAATTCTCATCTTTAGCAACAGCTTCTGTTAAATCTAAAAAATGTTGATTCACAATTCCTGTAATGCCGTTAAGAGCGCCATAAATAGTTCCAAAAGTATTGGATATTTTATTTTGTTTTAATACTCCAGCAAGACTAGCGTTTATGGCAACCGTTGGTCCACCGGATTGAGCTATAATTAAATTCTTCATACTAAATAATATAATAAAATTCCATATCTTCTTCAAGTCCGCTTTATGGGACACAAAGTTCTTATAATGGAATTAGAAACAAGGAAGAGAGCACATAGGAGGAGACATATGGATAAGCAGAATTTTTTAAGCAGGGAACAGATTTTTATTTATTTGGGATTATCACTTTTATACAGCATAGGAATCTTATTCTTTATTATTCTATTACTTGGAGTAGACTTATTGCATACAGATCCAGCAGTGTGGGTTAGTCTTTACGCATTGATCACAGCAGGAATTTGGACCTATCATCTTTGCAAAAAGTTACCTTAAGAATTGTATATTTTATAGTAGGGAAGGTTGACGGAAATCACATAGTTTTTTATAATCTAGAAGAGTATATTTTTACTTGTAATATCTATTTGAGGTGAATACTTATGAAAACTTTAAGCCGTCGTTTTTTAGGCTTTCTTATTATTTTTAGTCTTTTATTTTCTTATGTTCCCACTGTTTTTGCAGAGGGGACGACCATGATTGATTTTTCCAACAAATCTCCAGCAGTTGGGGACACGGTGACTGTTACTGTATCAGGCTCCGAATCATCAACCATTACATTGAAGTACAATGGTTCAATCCTTAGCTTTTCTAGTTGTAGTGTAAGTGGATATACTACGGACGGGAATACTGTTTCATTTGCAGCTACCTCTGGTTCTGTTACATTTTCTGTTGTTGGAGAAGGCAGTGCTAATGTTATAGTTTCTTCAGATACCTTAACAGGCAGTTCTGCCACATTGACCGTTGCGTCCGCTACTACAGAGACGGAGGAGACCACTACTGAAGATACATCACAGACAGATGAGTCTTCAGATACACAAGAGGATACAAATACGGAAGATACTTCTACAGAAGAAGCTTCTACGGAAGAGAATACACAGACCACTACTGAGGATGTAGCCTATGATTTTATGTACGGCGATACAGCTTATGTAATTTCAAAGCGTTTTACAGAAGATCAGATTTTAGCAGGATTTGAGGAGACCACACTTTCGATTCATGGAACTGACTATAGAGCTCTTACAAATGGTGTTTTAAATCTTCTTTATTTAAAACTTGCTACTGATACCTATGGTCAGGGAACCTTCTTTATTTATGATAGTAATTCTGACAGTGTATCTGAGTTAAATATGCTTGGAACCACTGAGGACTATGTTATTTTAATGACTCCTGATAGCCTTCCTTCAGATCAGTTGGTGGAGACCACTTACTCTGATGATGAGAAGACATTTAGTGCATATCAGATTGATGGCTTATCAAATGAGTTCTACTATGTTTATGGTATTGACGAAACCGCTACTGCTGGATGGTTTGTATTTAACTCCAGTGATGGCAGTGTAGGAAGAGCAAATACAGATGCCTTTACTTTGATGTCAAACGGTGGAACATCTACAGAATCAACAGACAACGATGATACATCCAAGGATACTTCATTTAATTTTAAGTTACCAGAAATGCGTAATATTATTGCTGTTTTGATTCTGGTAGCAGCAGTTGTTGCTGTGATTATTATCAATGTTATGGTTTCAAGACGAAGAGATGATGATGACGTATTTGATGATGCAGATGAAGAAGATGAGGATGAAGAGGAGGTTGTAGTAAAACCTTCCGTAAATTCTCAAGATGAGTCAACATCTAAGGAAGAAGAGGGAGAAGAAAAAACTCTTGAAGAAATCGTAAGTGAGGCGGATTCCGATCTTATTTTAGATGACGAAGAAGAGGAAGAGGAAGAAGAGAGAAGAGGATTCTTCTTTAGACGTCGCAAAAAGGATGAAGAAGATATTTGGGCTGATCATGACGACGAAGACGAAGAAGACGAGGACGAGGACGAAGATGATGACGATGATGATAATAATTCTTCTAACGGAGGAAGTGGATCAAATCGTGAAATCAATCTTATGGACTTAAACAATTTATAAAGGCAGATTATGGAATATACAAAACAACTTAAAAAAGCAATCGATTACAGTAAGAGAGTATCGAAAAAATTAGGTCATAACTACATTGGAACGGAGCATCTGTTATTAGGATTGCTTCGCCAAAAGGATACTCTTACCTACGAATTGCTTACAAAAGAAAATATTACAGAAGAGCATATAACTCAGTTGATCTTCGAATATATTGCAGAAGAAAACGGAATAAAGGTATTAGACCGAGATGGCTATACGCCTAAATTAGAAGCTCTATTGGCATTTGCTGAATCAGAGGCGAAAAACTGCAAGAGTAAGAAGGTTGGAACAGAGCATATTCTTATGGCGATACTGCGTACTCCTGAGTGTGCGGCTACACGATTACTTGCATCTATGGATGTGAATTTGCAGAAGCTGTTTACTACAGTTTTAACAGCTATGGGCCAGGAAGGACAAAACTATCGTGAGGAGACCATGTCTCGAAATCGCTCTGGGAAGAATCGACAAAATGCCCTGGAACTCTATTCGAGAAATCTCTCACAAATGGCTGCAGAGGGAAAACTTGATCCGATTATCGGACGCGAGAATGAGATTCAACGCGTGATTCAAATTCTAAGCCGCCGTGGAAAGAATAACCCTTGCCTGATTGGTGAGCCTGGTGTAGGTAAAACAGCTATTGTGGAGGGCTTGGCAGAGCGAATTGAAACAGGAGCAGTACCGGATTCAGTACGGGGGAAGAGATTACTTACACTGGATTTATCTGGTATGGTAGCGGGTTCTAAATATCGTGGTGAGTTTGAAGAGCGAATTAAAAATGTACTCCGTGAAGTAAAAGAATCTGGGGATGTTATTTTATTTATTGATGAGATTCATACTTTGATTGGTGCTGGTGGAGCCGAAGGTTCTATTGATGCAGCAAACATGTTAAAACCGGCAATGGCACGAGGTGAGATTCAAGTAATCGGTGCCACAACCGTAGAAGAATACCGTAAACATATTGAAAAAGACGCCGCTTTAGAACGACGATTCCAGCCGGTAATGGTAGAAGAACCATCCGTAGAAGAGACGATTCTTATTTTACAAGGAATTAAATCCGTATATGAAGACCATCATGGAATTACGATTTCTGACGAAGCAATTGAAGCGTGCACCACACTTTCAGAACGTTATATTTCAGATCGTTTCCTGCCGGATAAAGCCATTGATTTAATGGATGAATCTGCAGCAAAGATTCGTTTGCAAACCATTAAAACACCAGAACACTTATATGAAATGGAAGAAGAGTGGAATGGCTACGATGAAAAGATTGAAGCAGCTTTGATTGATGGAGATATTAAAGAAGCTTCCCGTCTTCGTAAAGAACAGGCAAAAGGTCTAGAAAAAATCGAAAAAGAAAAGAAGAAACTTGGTCGTTCTAAATCGAAAAAGCAGCTTGTATTAACATACGAGAATATTGCAGATGTAGTTTCTGTTTGGACAAAGATTCCTGTTGCTAAGTTAACAGAGTCAGAGACCAATCGACTAAATAAATTAGAAGCTACTCTTCATAAGCGTGTAATCGGTCAAAATGAAGCAGTATCAGCTGTTTCTAGAGCGGTAAGACGTGGTCGAGTAGGCTTGAAAGAACCGGGAAGACCAATTGGATCCTTCTTATTCCTGGGACCTACTGGTGTAGGTAAAACAGAAGTATCAAAAGCTCTTGCAGAAGCAGTATTTGGCTCAGAAGAATCTATGATTCGTGTAGATATGACTGAGTATATGGAGAAGCACTCTGTATCGAAGATGATAGGATCTCCTCCGGGATACGTAGGATATGATGAAGGTGGACAGCTTTCAGAAAAGGTTCGAAGGAATCCATATTCTGTTATCCTGTTTGATGAGATTGAAAAGGCTCACCCGGATGTATTTAATATCTTGCTTCAGGTATTAGATGAAGGTCATATTACAGATTCTCAAGGTCGTAAAGTAGACTTTAAGAATACCATTATTATTATGACATCAAATGCCGGTGCCAAAGAGATTATGGAACCAAAGCATCTTGGCTTTCTTCAGGAAGATACTGAAAAACAAGACTATGAATTTATGAAATCTCGTGTTCAAGAGGAATTAAAGCATAACTTTAAGCCTGAATTTTTGAACCGTATTGACGAAACTATTGTCTTTAGAGCATTGAATAAAGATGATATGACAAAGATAGTTTCTATTATGACCAAGTCTCTTGTTAAGAGATGCAAGGATCAGATGGATTTGACCTTAGTGATTCGTCCTTCAGTGAAAAAGTACATTGTTGAAAAAGCCTATGATCCAAAGTTTGGTGCAAGACCTCTTAGAAGAAAGATACAAACAGATATTGAGGATGCCTTAGCGGAAGAACTGCTATCAGGGAAGTTTAAAGGCAAAAAAGAAATAACTGTTACAGTTAAAAAAGATATAATAGTTTTTGAAGGAAAATAGGAGGAAAAAAATGGCTATTATAACGGAATTGATTCGTGAAGAATCAAATGGAACCATCAGTTTTGGTGATTACACCCTTGGTTCGAAAAGTAAAAAAGAAGACTTTAAGCATGAAGGGGATCTCTATAAGGTTAAGACGTTTAAAGAGATTACCAAATTAGAGCGAAACGGTGCATTCGTATATGAATCAGTACCTGGAACAGCTGTAAACAATTTAGCCATTTCAGAAAATGAAGTTTCATTTTCAGTGGAAGGATTTGAAGATGCGCAGGTTACATTAGAATTAGAACCTGAAACAGAATATGATATTAGTGTAGACGGAGTGGATGCCGGAAAGATGAAAACAAATCTTGGTGGCAAACTCAGTTTAAGTGTTGAAATTGACGCTGGAAAGCTAGTACCGGTTAAAGTTTCTAAAATGTAAGAATTGA
Source organism: Lachnospiraceae bacterium (assembly GCA_024692825.1). Lineage (GTDB taxonomy): Bacteria > Bacillota > Clostridia > Lachnospirales > Lachnospiraceae > JAILEN01. Next base: position 9,816 of record JAILMB010000030.1, read on the forward strand.
AACGAAAAGCCCTGCCAAATGGCAGGGCTTTTTTAGGGAGGAATGTATGGCAAAAGCAAAGGCACATGTGTTTTTTTGTCAAAACTGTGGCAATGAATTTTCAAAATGGATGGGACAATGTCCGTCTTGCCATGAATGGAACACCCTTGTAGAAGAAGTGGTGGACAAAAAAGAAATAAAAAGTAGAAAGCTGGTTGCAGATGTAAAGCCTGCCACCTTGAATGAAGTAGTGGAATCGGATGAAACAAGAACTCCTACAGGTATGAAGGAACTAGACCGTGTTCTAGGTGGTGGAATCGTGAAGGGTTCCATGATACTCGTTGGTGGAGATCCTGGAATTGGAAAATCTACATTATTATTACAGGTTTGCAAAAATGTTTGCAATGCTGGTCAGAAGATGCTGTATATTTCAGGGGAGGAATCGCTTCAACAAATCAAATTACGTGCCAACCGTATGGGTCAGTTTAACGATAATCTAGCCCTCCTTTGTGAAACAAATTTAGCTATTATCAAAGGGGTAATTGAAAAGACAAAGCCCAATATGGTCGTAATTGACTCTATACAGACGATGTTTGATGAAGAGGTTGGGTCTGCTCCAGGTAGTGTTTCGCAGGTGCGCCAGTCTACTTCCGTATTGATGCAAATAGCAAAAGGTCTGGATATTACCGTATTTGTAGTTGGACATGTTACAAAGGAAGGCGTAGTTGCCGGACCGAGAGTATTAGAGCACATGGTGGATACTGTATTATACTTTGAAGGAGACCGCCATGCCTCTTATCGTATTTTACGTGGTGTAAAGAATCGATTTGGCTCGACCAATGAAATCGGTGTGTTTGAAATGCGTCAAAGTGGATTGGTAGAGGTGGAAAATCCGTCTCAATTTATGCTTGACGGAAAACCCAAAGGGGCATCGGGATCTGTGGTGGCATGTTCTATGGAAGGAACTCGTCCTATTTTATTAGAAGTACAGGCTTTAGTTTGTCATACAAACTTTGGGAATCCTAGAAGAACGGCTAATGGAGCAGATTTTAATCGTGTAAATCTGTTGATGGCTGTTTTAGAGAAGAGATTGGGGTATCATTTGGGAGATTATGATGCCTATGTAAATATTGCAGGCGGTATTCGCATGAATGAGCCAGCTGTGGATTTAGCAATTATACTTGCTCTAGCTTCTTCCTATAAGGAAAAACCATTCGGAGAGGAGATGATTTGCTTTGGGGAAGTTGGATTGAGCGGGGAAGTAAGAGCTGTCAGTATGGCAGAGCAAAGAGTGAATGAAGCAAAAAAACTTGGATTTACGACGTGTATATTACCAAAAGTTTGCTTGAAAACCGTTGGTAAAGTAGAAGGAATTCGCCTGATTGGTGTTGAGACCATAGGTCAGGCGGTTGACTTATTATAATAGAAGAAAAAGAGGTAAGTATTATGACGGATTATAAATTGTTATGTGAAACAGTAGAGGGATACTGCCAAAATGAACCTTCGGCATTTCCGCTATTATCTAATATTTCATCTGTAATCTATGATGAATTAGAAGATTTGAATTGGGCTGGTTTTTATTTATTAAGGAAGAAAGACACAAAAGAATACGTATCAGCTGATTTCTTGAAGGAAGGCATCGACAAGGGTCAGTTTGAACTTGTAGTTGGCCCGTTTCAGGGAAAGCCGGCTTGTATTCGCATTCCTATTGGAAAAGGCGTATGTGGTAGTGCCTGCGAAGAAATGAAGGTGTTTCGCGTAGAAGACGTGCATACGTTCCCCGGACATATAGCTTGTGACTGCGCTTCTAATTCAGAAATTGTAGTTCCTCTTATGAAAGAGGGAGAAGTGTATGGAGTTTTAGACATTGATAGCCCTATTTTAAATCGTTTTACAATAGAAGACGAAGAAGGACTAAAAAAATTGGCAAGTATTATAGATAATGCCATTAATTTCTAAGGAGATACGATGATTTATTTGTTAAGACATGGTCAAACTGATTGGAATATCATTCATAAATTACAGGGAGTAACAGATATACCTTTGAATGATACTGGAAGACAAATGGCAATTGACGCAGGAGAAAAATATAAAGAAGTAGATTTTTCCTGCTGTTATTGTTCTCCTCTAATGCGTGCAAAGGAGACTGCAGAATTATTTTTGGAACACAAGAATGTTCCTATTATAGAAGATGATCGATTGAAAGAAATGTGCTTTGGCGAATTTGAAGGGGTAGAGAATGCAGATGGGGATGAAAATATACCAGTGTATAAGTTATTCCATGAACCAGAGAAATTTCAGCCCCAAAAAGGAATGGAAAGTTTCGATGAATTATTTTCCCGTACCTCATCCATGGTAGAAGAAATAAAAAATAACCACGATATTGAAAAGAATAATGTATTAATTGTAGGACATGGTGCAATGTGTTCAGGAATAATTTGTACATATGAAAGAGTACAATTAAAAGATTTTTGGACGACATTATTGAAAAATTGTGAACTGTACGAACTAAAAATGGTCTAGAAATGGCTTAAAATCAAGGGAAAATGGAAATGATAAAAGTGTGCGAGCAATTCAGACAATTTAGTTAAAAAAGTCGAATCGTGCTACTTTAAAAAAATCGTTGATTTTTAGTTGACACTTAAAATTCAAAGTGATAGTATACTCATTGTTCGCGAGAGAACACAGCGCAGAAGCGACTGAGTGGTAATCGTGAAAACCTAACAAAGAACCTTGATAACTGAATAGTGAAACAACCTTGAAAGATTCGAAATAAAGAGATCTTTCGTAAAGAAAGTTCTCGTCAATTAATTTAAATCGAACATGACTCAAGTAATGAAAGCTTAGCTTTCATCTGGTAAGTTAGAGTTCAAACTTTAAATACTTTGTGACTAAATTCGCAGCAATCTGCTCATTAAGTACAAAGTATGTATCGCACGTAAGATGCTGATACGTAAACGTATCACCAACTAAGTGCTCATAACAACATGAGAGTTTGATCCTGGCTCAGGATGAACGCTGGCGGCGTGCTTAACACATGCAAGTCGAACGAAGCACTTACGACAGATCCCTTCGGGGTGAAGATGTTTGTGACTGAGTGGCGGACGGGTGAGTAACGCGTGGGA
>JAILMB010000081.1 GCA_024692825.1 Lachnospiraceae bacterium
AAAATAAATTCATTTTCCCGCATAAATACGTAGTTTTCCACATTTAAAGCTAAATGCCAATCGGTTGACCAGCTTTTTTTCTTATTGTAAGACACTTTTTCAAATATGTCATCAATTATTATTTTGTACATTTGCAAAAAAAGTAGTAACATCACTCACAGAATGCCCTATCCTATTGCATCCTTTATTCCACTAAAGTGTCATTGAGGTTGACCGACTTTTTTATTAGTATTTAAAAGGTTTATATTTTTCTCCGTATATTACTAACCGAAACACCTTTTGAACTTCATTTCGAATTCTTGTCTCATAACTCAAAGGGTGATTGTCTTCTGTCTGTTTTTCATAAATCTTATTATCTAAAGCATTAATAAATAATCGCTTTCCCTCTTTATTTAAATAGATACCTCCGTTTTCCTCCTGTTGAAAAAAATCATTTGCATTTATCATTTTTAAATTTATAAGTGAAAAAATCACACGATCTACGATAATTGGTTTAAAAATATCTGCCAAGTCAAGATTCAGTGATTGACTACGATTTGTCGTAGAATGAACAAATCCAATGCGAATATCTAAGGAAGTCTTATTAATCTCTGTTGCTATCCTATTATATAGGTATACATTTCCAAAACTTATTAAAGCATTAATTGGATCCTTTGGAGGTCTTTTTGTCCTTATTGTAAAATGAAAATCTTCATTAGAAATTATTTCATTAAACATTCGATAATATAACTCTCGCGCTCTTGCCTCAACCAGCATCATTTCATTTATAGTCTTACTATTATTAATTTCTATTATATACTGCGAGAACTTATCCACTGCATCCTTTAGGATTTGTGTCTTTTTATGCTTATAATAATATCTTAAATTAGCTCGAATATTATGAAGAGAACCAATCTCCATTGCTTTCGCGGTCTGTATGCGTTTTGCGGTATCCACATACATTTCGGCCTGTCTTAACATAGTTCGACCACGAAAACCAGTTCCTGCTGGAACAAAGCTACCCACATAATTACCGTATCGGTCAAAAATGTTCACATCCAGATTTCTACTACCGACAAAACGAAAGAAATCAGAAGAAAATGTAATATTCGAATGCACATTTAATGCACGAGCAGTTTCTACCGGTATATACTTTTTCCCATTTTCATTATCAAATAGTACGTTATAATCACGTTTTGTCAGGATTCCATCATTAATAATATGATAGTCACGATCAATTTTTTGAATTGCATTCCTCTGCCAGGCATGATAAATCTGATCAGGCTTCTTCCTTTGTGGCTTTTGCGCAGTAATACATTTATTTTTTTTACTGTATATGAACTGATACCCCAAATATTGCTGATAAGTACCCTCAAAAACTCCACTCTTTTCTTTGTTGTGATGTAAATTATACTCATTCGACATCTTACTCAAAAGCCAGGCATAGAAATCAGATGCTTCTTGCTTATCCTTAAAAAAAGCACATATATCATCTGCAAAGCGGCAGTAACGTATTTTCTTAACCACCATTTCTCTATCCAAGGATGACAAATATATATTACTTAGGAAAGGACTTAACGAACTGCCTTGTATAATCCCGGTTCCCTTATAATAAAAACTTCCCTCTTCTCGCTCAACCTCCGGATGCAAATATTTGATAATCAGTCGTCGTAGTTTTGCATCAGAAAGGATATTTTTTAGCATCTCTTCTAGCTTTGAAACAGAAATACTGTCATAATAATTGCTCACATCATATTTTGCCATCCAAGTATACCCATCATTCATATAATCGACAGCAAGTTTAACAGCAGCTTCTACGCCAAATCCATCTCGAAACGCAAAACAATTATTTTCCAATAATCCATCACATTCCTTCTGAATCTTTTGAGATAGGCACCGTAGAATCATTCGATCTATACTATTGTAAAGTGCAATCGTTCGCCTCTTTCCTTTACCATTTAGAATCTCAATTTCTCGAATTATTCCCGGTTCATATTTTTCCATTCGCAAAGCCTCAAGAAGTTCTTTACTATTTATTTCCCAGTACTCTCGTAATTGTGATAAATAGACACCATCCGTACCGCAAGAATCTCTTTTACTTTCTAAATCTTTTAAAGCATCCTCAATTGTTACATCATCAAATATGTCTTCAAAAGATATTGTCATCATAATTATTAACCCCTATTTTCTCTTTCGCTGTATATCTAAGGGATTCAAATTCATAAATGCAGACGCTGTCTTCATTCGGATTAACTAATTTTTTTAATTCTTTCTTCAAAGAATCCAGTTTTGCCTTTGTTATTACTCCTTCAAAAACAGATTTCTGTTCATGCGTCAGATATTTACGACAGGTCTTCATTATCTTGGAATCTCTCTTGGAGTTTACGTCATAAGTTAAGATTACAAACATTTCACCTTCACACCACTTTTTAATTAGGTATTCTATATACTACTTAATTTATCGATGATTATTACTCTTTTTAGGATTTCTCTTTTGGGAATTATTTCTCGAATTCAATTCAACTAACTCATAACCATATAATACCTGTTCTTCCCCAACTGGTTTCAAGACCTGCATTTTAATATCATTCTTTTTTCTTCCTTTATTCGAAGAAAACCATTGATGATTTGCCAAAGCATTTGGCTTAACATCTGTTTTAGATATATTATTAGCTAATTTTACATACGGATATGCAATGTTCTCGCTAATTGCATTAAAGTCACAAGCCAGTTTAATCTGTTCCAGCACTTCCTTTTGAAATCCTTCCGGTGTATCATCTAGCTCGATGTCTTGATTTATAATTTCATATTTTTCTGAACTTTTTATTCTTTTTTGTATTTTATCAATTTGAATCTTAACTGAACCCAATCCCAATGGTTTTCCATGACCTATTTTATGGCATAGATTCTCATCTTTTCCAAGTGTTATAGCCCATTCCAATTCCTTCAATTGAGCTGGAGTAATATTATCAAAATATACGTCAAACAAAAACTCTGATCCAGCATTAAACAAATCTACAGTTGCATTTCTATTTGTTTTTCTACCCGATTCTTTATATGCTTCTGTGGAATCTGCAGCATTTGAATTATGCCAGTAAAACTTCCTACCACATATCATTGCTCCAGATTCGTCATAGTCCATACCATTTTCTGAATAAAAGGGCAAATAACCGGTTCTTGGACTACCTAATTCTTTTAGTGTTATATTCTTTTTAATATTACCTTTTTCCATTCGCGCATCGGAAAATCTAACTCGTCCTCCCATTGCTTCTCCTTTCGCCATACCAAATAACTGGCATGATGGACAAGCATTTGATCTTTTTAAACAAGGATTATAATTATGACCAGATTTTTTTAACATATCATTTACTGTTGTTTCAAAAGTTCTTCTTCCGATTGCCGCTGCAGACAAATAAATATGGCCATTTTCTATTTTATACCAAACCGGTGCACATCCACTGTCCAACGCCTTCTCTAATCCCTTATAACCCAAATGGTTATTCCACCCATTTCCCAAGTTTCTGTTAATGGATTCATTTTGGTAAAACAGGTGAATCGTCTGTTTGAGTCCTTGAACAGATTTTTTCAACTGTTCTTTTTGGGTTTCTATTTGCTCTTTTTTTACAAAGATTCCTTCTTTCTTTTTTCTAGAAAACGGTTCACCAATATACAAGTAACCCTCTAAACCGTTATATTTAATAAAATCGCCATAATGATATGTCTTTTTGTTTTGTAAAAAAACTCTTTCTCCATTCTTTACTTCATGATGTAATCTAATTGGCTTTCTTTCAGCCTTATATAGTTTCCACTCTCCATTGTCTTTTTTTAGAATTCCTGGAAAAAATGGCTTCATCGGCGTCGTTCTTAATGTCAAATTATATTCATCGGGTAACGTGACAAAACATGACCCCGTTAATGTTTCATGCATTGAGCGAATTACGCCTCTCAGCGAGCTGGCAGGTATTATATATTCTTTATTTTCCTTTTTCCCTACAGAAAAAAAAGGGTAAATAAAATGATTCTTTACACCTTGATCTTCTTTTTTCTTCTCAACATCTGGAATACATAAGGGAGTCTTTGTTATAAGCTTACATTTAATCACTCCGCTAATATGAACATCATCACTTTTTTCCCTTTTAATTGAGTAGTTTTCATTTGATAACCTTATAAAATTATATGGATTAACAAATCGAATCGACTCATTTCGTCTGTACTCTGCCATATTATTCTCCCTCCATTAATTCCATAATCCGCCAGTCTTTTATAACAGCCTGCCCCGACTCCTGATACTTACTCAAATAATATCGAATTTTTAACTTTGAATTTTTTATTTTTTTAAGCGGCAAGCTATATTTTCCACCACCTGTAGTATAGACCATTCCATCCGGGCATCTTTTGGATTTGTCTTCATCAATATCCAAGTACTGAATTTCGTCATATGACTCTTCGTCTGTCAAATCAGAATTTGGCAACTCTCTTTGTACAAAAGTCTTGCCAATATCGGACCTGGATAGTTTCAATTCTTTATCAGGATTGAAAACACGGATTTCCAACACCTTCACTTCCTCTGATTCCCAGTCAATTTCCCTATTCATCGGCCAACTGTCAACTATATATTTATCTGTGAGAGCGGCAATCATCCATCCCTGTCCTATTTCACTCATTGCGTCGTTTATAAAATCTGTTACTTTACTCATTTAAATGTTTCCCCTATTTCTTCTAATATTACACGGTAAACATCTGAACCTGCACTCTTAGAAGGTTCTACAATTTTCTTCCCATTAATGCTTAAAATTCGGAAAAGACCTCGTCCGATAGAAGTTTCTCCACCAACAGCTAGAAATCCAAAGTGCAAATCCGTCAAAGCTGCCGCTAAAGCTTTTTGTTCCTTTTCCGGCATAGGGTTGTGCTCGTAATCTCTCCAACTAA
>JAILMB010000100.1 GCA_024692825.1 Lachnospiraceae bacterium
TCTAAAATATACTCGTAGAGTTGTTTTCCAACGCCCATGCCACGTGCATCCTCGTGAACGCAAATATCATCAATATACAATGTTTTGATATCTGTTAACAGATGGCTGTTTTTCTCCTGCTTTCTAATGCAAAATCCATGACCTAACACAAGATCCTCCTCGTTTACACAGACAAAAACAGGGGTCTGATCATCTTTTATAATTTCTTCTAATTCTTTCTCATTGTACTTTGTGGTTGGACCTTTAAAAATATCAGGCCTACCATTGTGATGTACCATGTTTACCTGCACCAATAATTCTAGAATTCGTTTGATATCCTTCTTTTCTGCTCGTCTTACTCGATTCATCTCTTACCTCTTTCTTTATTATTCAAATAATTTTACTTTCATAATTTTACTTTATCCAAACACTTTTTCTTTTATTGATTCTTTTTTATTTTATTTCCCCTACACTTTTACAAAATTTGTCTATTTATTAACAATATTATTTTTCCAATTTATTTACTTTAGTTTTACCATTGCCTTGTATTCTCTAATTACTTCATATCACTAACATCATACATATATGAATCAATTGCAAGATTTGTCTACTTTCTTTTTAGAAATGACAAGCATAGCTCCACCCCCGGAGCTATAATGCAATTGTAAACAAGAAGTGCACAAAATGAAAGGAGAAAAGGTTATGAGAAATTTACTTAAACAAGGATGGAAAGATTATTTAGAATATGTTGGTAAGTACGGAGAGTACATGAGACTATACTAAATAAAACTAAAACGTAAATAAAGATTATTTGAAAGGAGAACACAGTTATGAAAAACTTTTTTAAAGAAGCATGGAATGAATATTTAGAATTCCTCGGAAAATATGGTGATTACAAGTTATACTAAGATGCCTCCCTTATAAGGGGATGGTTCAATTTTTACACACATACATATAAATATCCCAAACGTAAGGGAAGGTATCTGAAACAATCAGATACCTTCTTTTTTATATAGAAAAATTATCGGACCTTCATCAGATACCTCCTATTTATGATTCATTAACAAGTTTTCCAGTCATATGTTCTGGAATCAGCTCCAGACAATTTACATTTTTAAAGAAATGTTCCATCTCGTGCTCAAGATAAGCCTCATCATCTGTAAATTTTCTGGTAAGTTCTTCACAAATCATACGCTTTTTGTTTTCATCCGTAACTTCATGAAGACGTCCAAACACGATAACGCTATTAATATTTAATGCCCAATCGCCCTCTTTTCGATAACCTTCATCGTAAACACAAAAACTCACTTTATCACAATTTCTAATGGCATCAATCTTATGGCCACTTTTTGCACCATGAAAATAAATATGTCCATCTTTTTCACAATACCACTGATTGATTGGCATTCCATAGGGATATCCATCGTCTCCTAATACAGAAAGCACGCCTCGTTTTTGTTCTTTCAGCACACGAACGCATTCTTCCTCACTAATCTTTTGTTTTATTCTTCTCATCTCGCGAAACATTTTATTCACCTCAAATTATATTTTATTTTCTTATATTACTTTATGATAACCGATCATTCTTTCCCAGCCTTCTTTTGCTTCTTTACAAAGTGGAATAAATGGATAACAGTGATACATCTCTTCTCCAATTTCTGCAATCACTTTTACACCATCTCGTTCCAAGGCTCCCTTAATAGGCTCGTAAGCAGAATATAAAACCTCATGAGAGCCGTAGCAAAGATACACTTCTGATAATCCATGAAAATCACCTTGTTCCAGATAAAACATATAATCCGGAAGATTTGTTTTATTCTTTCTCATGAAATGTTCAGCCATCTCCATAAAGCCTGCAGAAATCGCTACATCGTAAGCATCTAACTCTTTTGCTTTTTGTCTCACTTCTCCGGATCCAAGACATTCTCCTGGAGATGAAACATAGATTTTTTGCGGATAGGGAAGCTTCTCTTTCTTTTTGTTTATGTGCGCTATCAACCCTAGCGCTAAATTTCCCCCGGAAGAACTTCCGGTTACCATCACTTTATCCGCTGAATATACCTCTATAATCTTCTTATATAAATCATAAATCCAATCATAAACTACGGAAATGTCATTCTCGATGCACAATGGATAATACGGAACAATCATATCCCGTCCTGTCTCCACTGCTATCTGTAAGGCTTTTTTTATGGAGGCTGGGCGCGGATATTTCACCATTCCCCCGCCAATCAAAAAAAGACAGGCATACTCAGAAGGATTCCTATGATGAAAACAAACGACGTCCTCCCCCTGAAATTTTTTTACTGTCACAGTTAAATCCGGATGTGAAAGATTTGGAATATTTTTATTTTTGGCCTGCTTTTTCGCTAAATCCAGTAATTCCTTCTCCTCACCTGGAAACATCTTCTTTTTGATTCCACTAGCCTTCACCAGGGACCGAAGTATACGATACTTCAACGATAATTTTGCCACGCTTTGCGCCTTCTTCCTATCATTTATAGTCTCCACCTATATACCACTAATTTCTTTTAATATTCCCTACATACTTTTGATTTTTATATAATTCAAGAAAGTTCATTTTACTATTCTGGCAAACTTCCCTTTTTTATATTCTCCTTTAAAATTACATCTGTCACTTCCTGGAAGAGTTTTTCTGACCCTAACTTTGTCTTGTTTTGTCTTCCGTAGACAGTTTTAGAATTCACACCATGAGCCTGCCAATCACTTCCGCCATTGCTATGGTTTAAAATTAATGGCTGCAGATTGTCCATTGAATGAGCAAACTTTGCTTCCGGAGTCTCATAATCTTCAAATTCATCAAAGATAGCTATTAGTTCCTTCTTCTGATCCTCGGGTAAGAGAGAAAAAATACGCTCCTTTGCCGCATCTTCTCTGGCTTTCTGTGTCTTTAAGCCTTCTTCATCGTATGCATAGGTGTCCCCAGCATCAATCTCCACTATATCGTGAATCAAACACATAAGCATTACTCTCGCAATATCCACCTCTTCATTGGCATATTCTCTCAAAAGATAGGCCATAATCGACATATGCCACGCATGCTCTGCATCATTTTCTCTTCTTCCATGGCCTGACAAATGTGTCTGGCGCAAAATATTTTTTTCCTTATCTATTTCCAAGGAAAAGTCCATCTGTTTTTTTAATCTCTCGTCCATTTGTGTCCTCTTTATCCTTTTCTTTTTCGATACAGGTGAATAGCTTCAAAAATAGCATCAATAAACATATAAGATCCAACTGACATGGTATACCAGGTCAAACTTACATCAGAAGAAACGATTAGATATCCACCAAACACAAAAGAAAGTATAGTTTCAAAAATATATCGTGCCTTTGCCAATTTATCATCTTTAATGCTATGTACTCGTAGTGCGCAATGGTAGGAACTCATAATGAAAAAGATTCCTAAAATAATACTAGAGACCAAAAAGAGCGCATGGTCTTTTACGATTAAAATGGCATATATA
>JAILMB010000124.1 GCA_024692825.1 Lachnospiraceae bacterium
TCGTTATAGTATGCTTGATCGCCTGCCGGAACGCAATGGCCTTATTGATAAAGCGAAGGAGCTTGGAAAGGGACTTATTACCTTTTCTCCTTTGGCACAGGGTAGATTAAGTGATAGATACTTAAACGGAATTCCTGAAGATAGTAGAATGAAAACCGATGGAAGATTTTTGAATGAAAACTCCATCAATGAAGATATGATTTCTGGTTTAAAGGAATTAAATGAAATCGCAAAGAATCGAAATCAGAGTTTAGCTCAGATGGCATTAGCCTGGCTGTTAGCAAAGGGTACTGTTACTTCAGTCCTTATTGGAGCATCTAAAAAAGAGCAGATTTTAGATAATGTTGGAGCACTTGAAAATATTAGCTTTTCAGATGGAGAGCTAGCAGAAATCGACAAAATCTGTGAAAGAATAGGAATTGCATAAAAACAATTACTTAAAATCTTAAGATATAGGAATGAGACTTAACTTCTCAGAACCAAAGATAGCAGAAATAAATATAAATTTCTCGAATTTAGAGATAGTAGAAATTAATATTTATTTCTGGGAATCTGAGATAGTAGTGAAAATCCTATTCTTTAAAATATTTACGATATAAAATAACCACTGCAAGAATGGTTAGGATGAAAAATGCTGCGAGACAAATCATGGCATTTCTCATACCAAAACTATCAGCCATAATTCCAGTTAAGGCCGTAAAGACGACGCCTCCCACTCCGGTGGAAACTGTAATCATAGCTGTTGCAGTGGCTTTTTTATTTCCAGAAAAAGAAAGTAGAGTTGTTAGAACACAAGGATAAATAGCACCGCAGCAAAGTCCAAGTGGAATAATCAATGCAATTACAGCTGAGACATTGGTCATCATGGAAATCATAACTGTAATAACAGGAATGGCAATAACAGAGAATAGTAGCATTTTCTTTGTATACTTTGAAAGATAACTTACTAAAATTCTTGAAGGAATCATAATAGCCCAAAAGATAGAAAGGGCAAACTTCCCGGAAGAAGATTTTAACGTGTCTGTAAATAAGGTATCTACAAAGAAGGCAAAACCATTTTCATATCCTACATAGATACACATCACAACGCATAATAGTAGTACACCTAAAAGTATAAATTGTGTTTGGGTTGATTCAGAGGACTCTGTTTTCTGAGAAACTTCCTTGCAGTAATTTCTTGATAACATAGTTCCACAAAAAGCAAGTACAGAGGCGATGGCAAGAGAAATAAACAAGGTCTTCCAACTAATTCCTCGCGTTAGATAAAAGTTAACAAAAAGTGGGGCTACAAAAGCACCAAGAGCATACATAGAAGTCATACTGCCAATTTTCTTTGCTCCGGTTTGTGGATAGGCATCTGTTAGAGCCGCAATTGAAACAAATTGCAGCGTACTTGTTGTCAGTCCTAAAAAGAAAATACCAATAACAAATAATAACTCGCTATTTCCAATAAATACGACGGAAGAAAAAATAGTTTGAATTCCAAGGAAAACAAGGATGAATTTTATTTTATCTACACGATCAGCAACGTGACCAAGTAATAAGGGTGCAAGCATTGTAGCAAGCAGCTCTACAGAAGCAAAGATGCCCATTTTTGTGATAGATAAGTCATAGATTTGGCCAATGGTGTAAAGGCTGGCCTGATAACCACCAGCTTCGAAACCATTGATAAAGATGATTATAAAAAGAAATACCCAAAGATAATCTTTACTACGTGAACTCTTTGTTTTTATTTCGCTCATATTAATCACTTCCCCTATTTGTGCTTTTTAAAAGTAACACACTATTATTTTACCACACAAATTAAGGGCGTACATAACTAGATGTATGGATGTGTTCTCATAAAATGGTGAATTTAGGAAAATGTTCGAAGGGAAGTGAAATAGAGTAGAAAAAGCACCTTTTTGGGAGTAAAGATAAATCGAATAGGAAGAAAATCTTTTCCGAATCACAAAAGAAAGTCCGAAGCACAAAAGAATCTTCAAATTACAGAAATTCCTGTTTAGAAAGTGCTAGAATAAGTGTTGGCGGATATAGAAGGATTATTGGAAGACATGTCGGTGATGGTGTCAATGATTCTAAATATTTACGAAACATTTACTTATGAAATCTATATATTAGTAGGAGAAAGTATGGAACTTGGATTTTCTTATGTGGGTCTGATTTATCTTGTTATGCTGATGACTCCAAATATCATTTGGGCGAAGAATCAACCAAAGGATTATGAAAAATATGTGGTAAATGAAAATAAGATTCTACTAGCAATGGAAAGAATAGGAGAAGTATTAGTTACATGCTTGGTTCTTATTTTTTCTAGCTTTAATTTGCGGACATTTAGTAGTTGGTCCTTGTGGCTTGTAGGATCATTTGTTTGCATGGTTTTATATGAGATTTTTTGGATTCGTTATTTTAAAAGCGAAAAAACAATGTCGGATTTTTATTCATCTATTTGCGGAATTCCAGTAGCTGGAGCAACTCTTCCAGTAATTGCTTTTGCATTATTAGCTATTTATGGTAAAAATCCATTTCTAGGAATTTCAGTTGTAATCCTGGGAATTGGCCATATCGGAATTCATGTGATGCATAAAAAGGAAATCTCCATATCGGGATTCATGTGATGCATAAAAAAGAAAATTATAGGAGAGGAAATATGATTCAGAATTTACGTGACTTAGGTGGTTTAAAAACAAGTGATGGAAGAACCGT
>JAILMB010000218.1 GCA_024692825.1 Lachnospiraceae bacterium
CATAACCCCACCGGCAAGGGATCCTTTTTCCAAAAAAGCAAAGGGAATTTCAAACACCGTAATTATGACCGCACCCAGTGGCAAAAGTCCTGTTAAAACGGTGATAATTCCACCAGCCACTGCTGCACTGATACCTCCAACCGGCATATAAAGAATAATCCAGGCACAGGTGACAGCTACTCCTTTTCCACCTTTCATCTTCCTCCAAAAAGGAAAATTATGTCCAAGAAGGGCACCAAACCCGGCAAAAAGAGCCGCCTGATCTCCAATGGATTCTGAAAACAAATAACTACAAAGTCCCATGGCAAGTGCCGTCTTTAACACATCTCCCAAAAGCACCAAAAGTCCCGGCACCTTTCCTACGCGGGCCATCACATTTGCCATCCCGGGATTTCCGGTTCCTATTTCAGATATGTCTTTCCCTGTATATTTTTTTGCCACAAAATATGCGGTTAAAAATGAACCAAATCCATATCCGATTAAAATAGAAATTAAACAATATATCATACATTTCTCCGATGCGATTCAAAGTAATTTTTCTTATTTTATCATACATCAAAGGACAATTGCCAACTCATATAATCTATGAGTATATATTACTGCAATAATTTTCCCGCAGAAATTTCTTCTACTTCATCCTTTTTCATTTCTCGTTCTTCTTTTAAGATATCTTTTGCCTGGTCAATATACTTATCAATTTCTTTTACTAAATCTTCCCATTCCTCCTCATCCATAGAACGCCAATCCTTCTCTTTTTCAGAAGCATTTAGTTCTATGTCATGCATTTTCATAATAGTTTCCTTCAGCATAGAAAATACATCCGATACTTCAAGGACTTTTCCACGATTCTTATCCCCATACACAGTATCTGAATTTTTAGACATAGCCTGTAACCAGTTTTGTTTTTCATCAATCACTGCTTCAAAAGTATCATATTCTAATACCTCATCATAATTTACTGCATAGGATTTTAGGGCATGCCAGCTTCCCCAGGTATCATCTACTCCCGTTCCCGTAGCATCTGCATACTGACAAAAAGCAAACATTTCTATCGCAGAAGCATTTCTGGGATCAACTTTTGAAACATTTACATCCACCGTTAAATCATCTCTTGTTGCCATACTGACACGTACGATTTTATCTCCATCTGCATTTGGTGGCATAAGATGGGCATGCATTCCAATGCCCATTTGTCCTACAAATACAAAACCAATCCCCAAATCCTGAATAGGTTTTTCTTCATTTTTCTCCCCGACTTTTTCTATACTTTGTGCACCCAGAGTCTCCTCAAACCCCTTTGCACTCTTTGTCAAATTACCTGAAATAAAACCGGTATAGCTTTGTTCCAACACTCCTCTTACGTCCATACATCCTACTCCTTTCCGTAAAAAAAACGCATTTTTACAAAGAATCAATCCTTTGAAAAATGCGCTATCCTTAGTGAATTTCATATTATTTTTTCTCGGCATATTGAGCCATAAATATTATAGTATCTTGTCAACTTTTTTCCACTTCTTTTTTGTTTAAGATCAATAGGACTATACCAATACAGACCATTCCCCCAATAATATTTCCAATGGTTACAGGTAACTCATTTTGAAAGAAAAATGACTGCCAATTCAAACTCATTAACTCGTCTCTCGTAAAGCCATACTCACTCATTGCGCTTTCTGCGTATCTTACATTTCCTGCCGCAAAAATTCCTGCTGGAATATAGTACATATTTGCCACACAGTGCTCAAATCCACCTACCACAAAAGCCATAATAGGAAAGAAAACAGCCAATATTTTTCCTATCATATCTTTTGTCATAGACGCCATTAAAACTGCTCCACACACAAAGATATTACAAAGAATACCAGAACATACTCCCTGCAAAAAAGAAATATTCACTTTTCCCATAGCTACCTTAATAGTGTAAGCTCCAAGCATCCCATCACTATAAGAGAGTTCTCCAGAGTTTACTATTAAAATCGCAACAATAAGACCTCCAGCAAAATTCGTCACCCATACACAAAATAAGAGTTTCACTAAATCAAAGATACTGCTTTTCTTTTCCACGCAGGCCATAATTGCGAGACAGTCTCCCGTAAAAAGTTCTCCTCCTAAAAATACAATAAGCATGAGACCAATGGGGAAAATACATCCTCCTACTACTCTTGCTATACCTACCGAAGAAATAGAGTGCATAGCGACGCTACTGGTAGCTGCTCCTAAGGCAATAAATGCTCCTGCCATAATCCCCAGCAAAGTCCTCTTCCATATAGGCTGCTCCATCTTTTTGGCCGCCAGGGAAATATAATCTCTTAATGTTTCTGCAATATTTTTTATCATCTACAAAAGTCACCTTTCTAATCCCAGTCTATGTGACACTATATCAAAGTTAGTATTACCTAACAATAGATTATACGAAATTTTTTTGTATCTAATAAAAAACCGGATCCACTCGTGTCAACAATTGTCCACTCCGCACGAACAATAAGTTAACATCTGTTAACTCTAAAACTGCTTTGCAATAATGTTATATAAAATATCTGCCAGTTCCTTTGGCGGACATACTCCAGATGGTGAATTAAAAGATTTCTATGCTTACGGATTTGTTGAGACCAATGAATATGGTGAAATTACCAGATGGGAAACCCACGTAAGCCCTGAATACAATAACTTCTTAGATTTAACAATTGGCGTTCATGGACCTTTCAAAGATGGCCCAGAAGCTTATATGAAAGCAGTTATGGCAAAACTAACAACTGCCGGAATTGACGTTAGACAGTATCTATAATCTCCACTAAAATATCCCGGAATATCAAGGTTTTTTCTCCATTCGTATTACTTGATATTTCGGGATATAATTTTTTATCTATTAAGTTTTAAGAATTAATCTGGTTCTTACTATATAAGGCCAGAAAATACTCCACACCAAACCACAGTTAAGAGTCCACATACCACAATGGATAGGCCACTAATTGCTCCTTCTACTTCTCCCATTTCTATAGCCTTCGCAGTACCTAGCGCATGGGCAGAAGTTCCAATGGCTACTCCCTTTGCAACGGGTTCCTCAATATGAAACACCTTGCATAAAGGTTCTGCTATTACATTTCCTAATACTCCTGTTAGAATTATGGCAGCAATGGTAAGAGAAACATAACCGCCAATTTCTCCACTAATATCCATGCCAATGGCTGTAGTAATTGACTTTGGCAAAAAAGACACATATTCTGCATGATTAAATCCAAAGCTTGCACTTAGAGCTAACACACTTAAAACAGAGGTCAGACTTCCAATTCCAATTCCAAGCACAATCGCTTTAAAGTTTTTCTTTAAAATCTCTAACTGTTCATAAAGTGGAATGGCCAGACTTACAGTAGCAGGTGTTAATAGGTAACTGATAAAATCTGCTGTTTCATAATAAGTATCATAATCCACATTAAGTAGTAAAAGTGAAACTATCACCAAAATACTAGAGATTAGTATTGGATTAAATACAGCCAGTTTTGTATATTTTTTTAACAGGGCTCCTATGCCGTAGGTAACTAAGGTAATCACAGCTCCAAAATAAGCGGAATTTACAAAAAATTCTCTCATTATTCTGCTACCTCCCCGCTAAGATCTGTAGTTTTTTTGCTACGAATCATTTTCTGGCTTACTACTCCTGACACCACCATAACGATTAAAGTAGTTAGAATAATTAAAACTACATAGGCCACAAGATTTACAGAAATAATACCCCACATATCCATGAGCCCAACTGCTGCCGGTACAAACATAATTGGCATAACCTTTATTAAAAAGTGAGCTGTTTCCCGTACTGCTTCTAATGGAATTAGCTTTGTCAAAAGAAGAATAAACATTAAGACAATGCCATATACACTTGCTGGTATGGTTAAGGGAATCACATGATGTAAAAATTCACCCATAAAAGAAACCGTAATAATAATTCCAAATTGTTTTAAGTACTTCATAATTTATTCAATCATTCCCATCTAAATAGTTTTATATTTTTTCAACCCAACCATTATAGCAAGGATTTTTATCTAAATATTCACAAAAATATATCTCTTTTCATCC
>JAILMB010000232.1 GCA_024692825.1 Lachnospiraceae bacterium
TGAGGAAGAGAGATGGAAAATAAGAATCCTTCAAAAATAGATATTGTTGTTCTTTGGGTGGATGGAAATGATCCAAAGTGGCAGAAAGAAAAACAGCAATATGAACAGATGGAATTACACGGGGAAAACCATAATCAGCGATATCGGGATTTTGGTTTGATGCCCTATTGGTTTCGTGGAATGGAAGAAAACTTAGACTGGATTGGAAAAATCTATTTTGTTACCTGGGGACATGTACCGAGCTGGTTAAACACAGAGCATCAAAAGCTTGAGATTGTTTACCATGAGGATATTGTACCAAAGGAGTATCTTCCCCTCTTTAACTCCGATGCCATTGAGATTTTTGTGAAAAATATCAAAGGGCTTTCGGAACAGTTTTTGTATTTCAATGACGATATGTTTTTGATGCAAAAAACCTCAGTGGATCGATTTTATAAACATGGACTTCCAAAAGATATGTTGGCCTTTCAGCCAGTGGTGGCAAATGAGTCGGATGAAACCATGCCTTATATCACCCTAAATAATGCCATGTCCCTGGCTCATCATTTTAAAAAGAGAGAAGGAGTAAAGGCGCATCCTAGTCATTATTTTCATATTGGTTATCCGCTGCTTTACTTTTTTTACAACCTTTTGGAACTTGGATTCCCAAGATACACAGCGTTTTATACTGTCCATGGACCATCTCCCATGTTAAAAAGTGTTTATGAAGAAGTGTGGGAAAAAGAAAGAGAAGCACTAGAGCGAACGGCGCGTCATCGGTTCCGCTCCAAAGAGGACATTAGTCAGTATCTGTTTCGGGAATGGGCGAAGCTATCCGGAAAGTTTGTTCCATATAATTCTCACAAAGATTTGACATATTTTAATCTTGGAGAAAAGGACGAAGCATTGTATAATGAGATTCAAACGCGGAAAAATTTATTTTTGTGTATCAATGACTCAAATGCAAAGATTGATTTTGAAGGGACAAAAATCAGGTTAAAAGAGGCGTTTGAAGTAGCATTTCCGCAGAAGTCATCTTTTGAGAAATAAAATGACTTTTCTGCGACCATATAGATTGACAAAAAAATGTCAATAGGTATAATATATCTTGTAGATTTTTTGGTATCTATCCCTAACATTTTTAAATGTAAGGGTTTAAATATGAAGATTATATAAAAGGAGATTACAAAATGGCAAATGTTGATTTGACAAAGTACGGCATTACCGGCGTAAAAGAAATTATTTACAATCCTTCATACGAAGATTTGTATAAGGACGAAACAGATTCTTCATTAGAAGGATATGAAGCTGGCCAGGAAAGTGAACTTGGTGCAGTTAACGTTATGACAGGTGTTTAC
The DNA here is from genome assembly GCA_024692825.1 of Lachnospiraceae bacterium. GTDB lineage: Bacteria > Bacillota > Clostridia > Lachnospirales > Lachnospiraceae > JAILEN01. Next base: position 1,338 of record JAILMB010000232.1, read on the forward strand.
ACCGGACGTTCACCTAAAGATAAATTCATCGTTATGGATGAAAATTCTAAGGATACTGTTTGGTGGAATTCTGAAGAATATCCAAATGATAACCATGAAGCATCTGAAGAAACATGGAAAGCTGTTAAGGAAATCGCTGTTAAAGAACTTTGCGATAAGAAGTTATATGTAGTAGATGCATTCTGCGGAGCTAACAAAGATACACGTATGGCTGTACGTTTCATCATGGAAGTAGCTTGGCAGGCACACTTCATCCGTAACATGTTCATTAAGCCAACTGCTGATGAAGAAGCTTCTTTCGAACCAGATTTCGTTGTTTACAACGCTTCTAAGGCTAAAGTAGAAAACTACAAAGAGTTAGGACTTAACTCTGAAACAGCAGTAGTATTCAACATCACTTCTCGTGAGCAGGTTATCATCAATACATGGTACGGCGGAGAAATGAAAAAGGGTATGTTCTCTATGATGAACTACTACTTACCACTTAAGGGTATTGCTTCAATGCACTGCTCAGCAAATACTGATATGGACGGAAAGAATACAGCTATCTTCTTTGGACTTTCAGGAACAGGTAAGACTACTCTTTCTACAGATCCTAAGCGTTTACTTATCGGTGATGATGAGCACGGCTGGGATGATAACGGCGTATTCAACTTCGAAGGTGGATGCTACGCTAAGGTTATCAATCTTGATAAA
>JAILMB010000273.1 GCA_024692825.1 Lachnospiraceae bacterium
ATGTTTTATACCGCTCAAAGCGGAATCTGGCAAAGTGTCTGGATGGAGTACGTATCACAGACCCACATTTCAGACATCCGCCTAACCCCTAATCTCTCACCAGACGTTATTCAGGTAGCGGTTAAAAATAATGCAGAAGAATCCTTACCTCTACGCATTCATATTTATGCGCCCAAAATTTATGATGACCTTTGTATAGAACCGGAAGAGCTTATCTCCTCTTCCACTCATATCTGTGGGAAAGAGTTTGTCATTCAAATTGAAGATGGAGCATATTGGACGCCAGAGACTCCTTATCTTTACTATTGTGACATTGAACTTTTAGACGAGGAAAACTGTGTTCTAGATAAGGTGAGAAGTTATTTTGCGCTTCGTAAGTTTTCATTAGAATACTTCAACGGAGAATCCTTCCCCAGAGTTGCCTTAAACGGAGATGCCATTTTTCAGCAAGGGGTATTAGACCAGGGATATTGGCCGGAATCTCTTTTGACTCCACCTACCGACGAAGCTATGATTTGGGATATTACCCAAATGAAAGAAACGGGATTTAATATGGTGCGCAAGCATATTAAAATCGAGCCTGATCGCTGGTACTACCACTGTGACAGGTTAGGGCTTATAGTATGGCAGGACATGGTAAACGGCGGTGGAAAGCTTCACCAGTGGTTTGTCACCTACGCTGCAACACCACTCTCCATTAAGCGAGTACGTGTCAGTGATAAAATGTATCCTCTTTTTTCCCGTACCAATAAAGAGGGGCAAAAAGAGTTTAAAAACGAACTCGTTTCTACCATACACCTTTTAAAAAATCACCCATCTATTTGCACCTGGGTAATTTTCAATGAAGGTTGGGGACAGTTCCATACCACACGAATGACCTTGCTTGCCAAGAAAACAGATCCTTCCAGATTAATTGACCAGGCCAGCGGATGGTTCGATCAAAGAGGTGGTGATTTCTTCAGTATTCATAACTACTTTTTTGAACTGACGGTTACTCCGGAAAAAAGAAGGGCAAATGTCCTTTCTGAAATCGGCGGCATTGTCTATAAAATAGAAGAACACTCCTGTGTGGAAGGAACTTACGGATATAGCGTTTGTAATTCAAAAGAAGAACTAAACGCCTCCTATGAAAAAATTCAAGACAAACTCCGCAGTTTAATTCCAGAAGGACTTTGTGGAAGCGTTTACACCCAATGGACAGATATTGAAGAAGAGACAAACGGCGTTTATACTTATGATAGAGAGATTCGAAAAATAGACGGTTCTACTATTCCGTAATGAGCGATTATTTCGTAGTTTAGAATTCTCTCAAAAGCCGTAATCCATAGATTCTTATTTTTTAAACTAAAAGGAAGTATTATGAAATTTCACGTAGTTGTAAATCCAGTTGGAGCATCAGGTCGAACATTAAAAAAATTCCAATCCCTGTTTCCCGTTATGCAAAGTAGCGGAAACGAAATAGAAGTTCACTATTCTACCAAAGAATTTGGCATTGGAGATATTTGTCATAAACTTACCCGTGACCTAAAAGAGGATGAATTTATCAACCTCATTGTTGTAGGAGGTGATGGCACTTTAAATGTAGCTTTAAACGGCATGGAACATATTTCTCAGATTCATCTTGGATACATTCCTGCCGGCAGCGGAAACGATTTGGCCAAAGGCATTGGATTAACCGATGATTTAGTTGCACTTACAAAACAAATCATGGAAGGCAATATCAAACGCACCATGGATATTGGAAAGGTCTATATGGAAGGTATCTCCGACGCTCTTGTTGCCGGTCGTTCGCTAGGCCGCTACGACAAAGACGGAAGATGCTATCGACGTTTCCACGACTCTACCGGTCTTGGATTTGACGCGGCCATTTGCCAGGCAGCTGATGCAAGCAAAGCAAAGCACACCCTAAACAAGCTTCACCTTGGAAAGTTAATCTACATCTTCTGCGCCATTAAACTCATTTTTACTACAAGGCGTCAGGATCTAAAAGTAATTACAGATGATGTAGAACAGCTCTACCGTGAATGTTTGCTTTTTGTTGCCATGAATAACACCTACGAAGGCGGTGGATTTAAGTTTTGTCCCGAGGCAAAAAACAATGACCATCTCTTAGACCTGTGCATTGCTACCACCAGATCCAACGGTGCCTTCTTTAAAATTTTTCCTTCCGCCTACGATGGAAACCACGTAAAATATGACGAGATTCATATGAATCGAGGAAAGCACATTTTTGTCTCTTCTCCAGAGCCACAGTGGGTTCACACAGATGGAGAAGTCGTTTGTAAGGCTATGAGATTAGATGTCTCTACAGAAAAAGAACAGATTTCCCTGCTAATGTAAGTAATTTTTTAAAGTTTTTAATTTTCTATTGCAATTTAAAAATCACAGTGTTATATTGAGGTTGTAAAAAGATTATATATTTGTTACCAGGAGATATGAGCAAGGTAAATTAGGCGAAGCGATTCGTTTTAATTATCTTGCTTTTTTTGTGTCCAATTTGCAAATACGAAGGGAGTTATAAAGTATGTATGATGTAGCAATCATCGGTGGTGGCGTCATCGGAAGTGCAATCGCAAGAGAGCTTTCCAAATTTGAAGTAAATGCCTTAGTCATCGAAAGAGAACAAGACCTTTGCTGCGGAACCACAAAAGCAAATTCTGCGATTATTCACGGTGGTTATGATGCAAAGCCCGGCTCATTAAAAGCAAAATTAAACGTAGAAGGAAACAAGATGTTTGATGAATTGTCAAAGGACTTGGATTTTCCTTTCAAGCGAAACGGATCTTTGGTTGTTCGTACCAAGGATCAGGACAAAGAAGATTTACAGAAGCTTTATGATCAGGGTATTGAAAACGGCGTAGAAGGTCTTCGCATTATTGAAAGAGATGAGCTTATTAAAATGGAGCCAAATCTTGCAGATGATGTAGTAGATGCTCTTTTTGTTCCTACCGGTGGAATTGTTTGTCCATTCAATTTCAACTATGCCCTTGCTGAAAACGCAGCAGATAACGGGGTAGAGTTTAAGCTTTCTACCAAAGTAGAAAAAATCGAAAAAACAGGTGATCATTACACTATTACCACTGATAAGGGTGTAATTGAATCGAAAACAGTCGTAAATGCTGCAGGTGTTTATGCTGATGAATTAAACAACATGGTTTCTTCTAAAAAGTTACATATAATTGCCCGTCGTGGTCAGTATGAATTACTTGATAAATCAGCAGGAAGTCATGTAAGTCACACCATCTTCCAGTTACCTAGCAAAATGGGTAAAGGTGTTTTGGTTACACCAACCATTCATGGAAACCTGTTAGTTGGTCCAACTGCAGAAGATGTTGATAACAAAGAAGGTGTAAATACTACTGCTGATGGTCTTGGTGGACTTTTTGCCACTGCTTCACAATCCGTTAAAAACGTTCCTGCCCGTCAGGTAATCACCTCTTTTGCCGGTCTTCGTGCTCACGAAGAAGGTGGAGATTTCATCCTTGGTGAAGCTGAGGATGCAGAAGGATTTTTCAATGCCGCTGGTATTGAATCACCTGGACTTTCTAGTGCACCTGCCATTGGTGTTATGATTGCAAAGGAAGTTGCAGAGAAATTATCTCTGAAAGAAAATACATCTTTCAACGGAAAGCGCAAAGGAATCTTAAATCCTGCTACCCTTTCTTTAGAAGAAAGAAATGAACTTATCAAAAAGAATCCTGCCTACGGTCAGATTATTTGTCGATGCGAATCAATCTCAAAGGGCGAAATGTTAGATGCTATTCATCGTACCCTAGGAGCAAGAGATTTAGATGGTGTAAAACGTAGAACTCGTGGTGGCATGGGACGTTGTCAGGGAGGTTTTTGTTCTCCAAGAGTTATGGAATTATTAGAGCAGGAAGTTCCTATGAGTCCATTTGACGTAACCAAAAACGGTCCTGATGCAAAGATTGTATTCGGATATAATAAGCAGATTTAAGGAGGATTATCATGAAAAATTATGATTTAGTCATTGTTGGTGGTGGTCCTGCCGGACTTGCTGCCGCTGTTGCCGCAAGAGACAACGGAATAGAAGATATTTTAATTATTGAAAGAGACCATGAACTTGGCGGTATCTTAAACCAGTGTATTCACAACGGATTTGGTCTTCATACATTTAAAGAAGAATTAACGGGACCTGAATATGCGTCACGCTTTATTGATCAGGTTAAGGAAAGAAATATCGATTATAAGTTAAACACTATGGTAATGGATATTGCTCCTGATAAAACCGTTACTGCTATGAATTCAGAAGACGGTATGTTTGTGATTCCTGCAAAAGCAGTCATCCTTGCTATGGGATGTCGTGAAAGAAGCCGTGGAGCCCTAAATATTCCCGGCTATCGTCCGGCAGGTATTTTTTCTGCCGGTACAGCTCAGCGTCTTGTAAATATGGAAGGTTATATGCCTGGACGTAAGGTTGTTATTTTAGGATCTGGTGACATCGGACTCATCATGGCACGTCGTATGACTTTAGAAGGTGCTGAAGTTCAGGTTGTAGCAGAACTTATGCCTTACTCTGGTGGTTTAAAGAGAAACATTGTTCAGTGCTTGGATGACTTTGGTATTCCATTGAAGTTATCTCACACTGTTATTGATATTGAAGGTAAGGAACGAGTAGAAGGAATCACCATCGCAGAAGTTGGTCCAGATCGAAAGCCCATTCCCGGAACAGAAATTCACTATGAATGTGATACCCTGCTTCTCTCTTGTGGATTGATTCCAGAAAATGAATTATCTTCTAACTCAGGAGTAGAGTTAAGTCCTATTACTTCAGGACCTATTGTAAATGATTCTTTAGAAACAAATATTGATGGTGTGTTCGCTTGTGGTAATGTACTTCACGTTCATGACCTTGTAGACTTCGTTTCTCAGGAAGCTACAAACGCTGGAAAGAACGCTGCTAAATATATCCTAGAAGGAAAGAAAGAAGCAAAGAAAACACTAGAAATTCTTCCAGTTGACGGTGTACGCTATACCGTTCCAAAATACATTCGTCCAGAGGAAATGGATGAAACTGTAACCGTTCGTTTCCGTGTTGGAGATGTATATAAAAATAAAGCAATTGCTACTTACTTTGGAGACACTCAAATTTCCAAACGTAAAAAACAGGTAATGGCTCCTGGTGAAATGGAACAGGTTGTAATTACCAAAAAGCAACTTGCTGAATACCCAGATATTACAAACATTACCATTAAGATTGAAGAAGCATAGGAGGTGCCGAAAGATGGAAGAAAGACATTTAACCTGTATTGGCTGTCCTATGGGCTGCCAACTCACTGTTACCATGGAAAACGGAGAGGTAAAAGATGTAACAGGAAACACCTGTAAAAGAGGTGACATCTACGCAAGAAAAGAAGTGACAAACCCAACTCGAATTGTAACATCATCTGTTCGCGTTAAAGGTGGACATTTAAATATGGTTTCTTGCAAGACAAAAGAAGATATTCCAAAAGGAAAGATTTTTGACATTGTAAAAGCCTTAGAATCTGTAGAGGTAGCTGCTCCGGTGAAAATTGGGGATGTTGTATGCGAAAACGTATGCGACACCGGAGTAGATGTAGTTGCCACAAAGAATATCGAAGCAAAGTAGGCGTCTTTTTAGGGGATAAATAATAAAAAAGGACCATACATTGAGTATCAAACAAATCTCAATGTATGGTCTTTTTCGTTATTTAGAAACAACAGTTTTTTTATTTACATTGTTTCTTTCTTTTTTCTAGGGATAAAACGTAATACTGTCATTAACACTAGTAAAACAATCAAAATTGGGAAAGCAATATTTACTACCTTTTGAACAATCTCAGTTGTTGTTACCTTGTGTTCAAAACTCATTCCGTGCATCATTCCTTGCATTGCATTGGAATTTGCTATTGTATAAAGAGTTCGATGCATTACTTCTCTTGCATAATGATACTGTACGAGGTCATTCTTATCCCAGTCAAATCTCATAGAATCATCTGCAGACGTAAGCTTGATATCAGCTCCGGCTTCAATCATCTGAACGCCGTCCATAAACACACCTGTGTTTGCATTATCTGTAATAATCAGACCATCAAAATCCCACTCATTTCTTACAATTCCTGTAATCAATGGATAACATCCACCTGTCCAAACATTACCAACTCTGTTAAAGGCTGTCATAATTGCCTGACAAGCTCTTATTTCTCTTGTTTGTTCTGTATAAGTTCCATCGCCATTATCAGCTAAATATGTTTCCTCAACATTTCCGGCCTTCATACATAATTCAAATGGTTCCAGATAGATTTCACGTGCAGCCTGCTCATTGAGCCAAGTGGCAATTGCATACTGTCCATCTCTGTCTCCTCGATGGTTTTCCTGGTCATTAAATGCGAAATGCTTAATGTATGCGTACACTCCTTTTGAAGCACAACCCAAAATTTCATTGCTTGCTACAGCACCTGAAAGGAAAGGATCCTCTGAGAAATATTCACCATTTCTTCCTGAATATGGAGTTCTATGAATATTCATAGATGGTGCATACCATCCATTCATACCACCTTCTAATGCTTCATTACCAATCATGGTACCATACTCTTTTGCAAGTTCTTGATTCCAGGTTTGAGCTAATGTCATGGAATTTGGATAATACTTTCCAGTTCCACCATAGATCAAACCATTTGCGGTATCTGCATCCATTGCAAATGGCATATCTACGGAGCTTATTCCTTCAATACCGTATCCAGAACGTCCAATAGTATAGTAGTAATCATCTGCATCTAGTTCATCTAGCAAATCATCCCATAAAGGATCATCATACTCTAAACCTCTTACATCAATTAATGTCAATCCGTTGTTCTTTCCATATACCGGCTTCTCTGTAAAGGAAGAAGTATCTTCATCGTTTAAAGAATCGAAAGAATCTAAAGCAGCAATCTCATCCTCAGAAATTTCTTTATAGTAGACATAAGAGGCCGGATTTCCATCTTTATCTGTTCCATTAATTTCATTTCCCCAGGTTGATATCACATCTGATACCTCACCATCATTTGTCGGGAAGGTTCCATTCCAATCACTTCGTGTAAGGTAGGTTGCATCGCCTGCAGCAAAGTCTAACTGATTGGTAATTTCTTTTCCGCTATAGTCATCTTTCGCATAGGTTGTAACATCTGTTTCTGTATTTTCAGGTACATACTCTGCAACAAAATCTGCATTACCTGCAGCTGTCATTCCTGTGGTTTCATCAAATCCTTTTTTAGTTAGAATATTATTTACTGCTTCATGAGCATTTTTTGCTGCAGTAATATAATAGGTTCCGGCGTCAAAAATATAGGTTTTTGCACCACTATAATCGTAAGCCTTTAACTGACTCTTGTTAAAGGTTACTTCCACGGTTTGTGTTTCACCAGGTTCAAGTTTATTGGTCTTTGCATAACCCATCAATTCTACAGATGGCTTTTCTACACCATTTGCTCTATCGTAATCTGTATATGGAGACTGCGCATAAACCTCCACTACATCTTTTCCAGCTACTGCACCGGTGTTTGTGACATCTACGGTTAGGGTACAAACATCCTGATTCCAGTTAACTGCCTGGTTAGACCACTCAAAGGTTGTATAGGATAATCCATATCCAAAAGGGAAACATACTTCTGAAGCATAATCATACTCTCCTACATTGGAGGTATTCATTACCACATCTTCATATCTTGTTTCATAATATCTATAACCTACGTAAATTCCTTCCTGATAGGTTACATAGTTATACTTTGTTGCATTTCCCTCTTCATCATAATACTGATAATCACCAAAGTTTTGAGCTGCAGGTGACTTTGAAGCATCGGCTACATAAGTATCCACTGTTCTGCCAGAAGGATTTTCTTCTCCTGTAATAATCTCAGCAAACTGGTTTAATCCAGAGGGAGCTTCAAGTACGGCAGTAATATGCGGGAACTCTGAAAGCCAATCTAATTCAATGGCTGCATTTGTATTTACCACCAACAAAATATTATCAAAATGGTCATTCAGATATGTTAGAATCTCTAGCTCTGTTGAATCCGGCTCAATGTAGCTTTTCTGCTGATCTTCTGGAGTATTTGCATGATTGTACATTGAACGGGGCATGTCTCTACCCTCACCGGCAACTCGTTTCAAAACATACACCGGCAAAGTTCCTTGTAAACTGTCTACTACACCACTATCTGCAGTAATTTCCGCCAAAGGTACCTCATTAATACTAAAATCTTCATCATCACCAAAACTTACAGATCCAGATCCAAGACCATAATCTGATGTTTTACCACTATAGAAATCCCATAAAGTATCATTGACTTTTAGGCCACTTTCTTCACACTCTTCTTTGAGATTTCCTGATCCACCTCCCATTACTCCGGCCTTTGTCATTACAGTGTTTGAATTCACACTGAAAAAACTAAGCGGGGTATCCGTATTCACGAGCGGAAGTAATCCATCATTTTTTAAAAGTACCATTCCTTCACTGGCAATCTGTTCATCTAGTGCATCCTCTGCTTGAGCCAACTCCTCACTAGATTCATAGTCTGATTTGTAGTATTCCAAATCATAGGCGCTTGCATCCACACCATTGGTGTTAATTTTTTTCACATTTGCGCCCGTCATGTTGTCAACCATACGGTTATTGTCAATCATAAGGGTGTTTGCATAATACATACCAATAATCATTCCAACAATCAGTACGACTGATATCACAGTCTTTACGATCTTTTTTCTCAAAGACTGTTCTTTCTTTTTCGACATATTTCTCACTCCTATACATAAAAATAATCAAGATGTCGTCCAATGACTTCATCTTGATTACAATTTACATTTTTAAAATCCTTTTGGAGTGATTTTCTCGTAACCTGCATCTTTTCTCTCGTAGGATGCACATTATTATTTTTGAAATATCATTCTTACGACAAAGTTTTTTTCAAAGACATTGTAGTCGAAAATTCCATCATATTTTTTTACAATTTCTTCCATACTGCCAATCCCATATCCATGGGCGTTACTATCTTGTTTTGTCGTAAATAGCTTTCCTTCTTTTATACTTGGATATGACGCTATGGGATTAATTATTTCTACCATTGTCATCCCTAATTTTTTCTGTATTTTTACAGAAATAAACCGCTCATTTTTCGGCACTTTTACCGTAGCCTCTATGGCATTATCTAATGCATTTCCTAACAGGGTATATAAATCCAGACCGTCCATAAACAAAAGAACCTTACCATCACAAATACAGCTCATAGTAATACTCTCCCGTTCACAGGCTAAACGCTTTTCCGTCAATACCGTATCTAGTAATTCATTTTCTGTATGCACAACGGAATCATATATACCAATATTTTCTTCCATCTTTCTAAGAGCTTCCTGACGGTGTTCTTCACTTGTCATAGCATTAACTGCAGCAATTTGATGTTTAATATCATGATAGTTTCGATTAACAACTGCCATTGCATCCTTTGAAATTTCATATTGCATCCGCTTCTGTTCCCAGATCTTTTCCCGTAGTGCAAACTCTTCTTCTTCGACTCTGGCGATTACCTGACCTCGCTCCATACTTAAAAGAAGAATACAAGCCATCGAAGCATAAACTCCATGAATGTATCTAAATCCATTTACGGCAGATACAATACTCAATATTAAAACCAGAAAAATAACAAAAAAACCTGTCCAGATTGATGTAATCGCATCAATTCTGTAATGTCCATTCTTTGTCATTCTACGAGCCAGCCAAAAATAAGCTAATAAACTAACCAGCCCATGGGCAAGAATATACAAGATGGTATCTTTATCTGAAATCAGTCCTCCGCTATAATGATTTACTAATACTCGAATACAATATGCAATGTGTTCTGTGGCATAGGCCATAGAAAAGACAAAAATCGCCTCTATCAAATCTGCTTCTACCGTCACTAAAACAGCTGCAATCAAAAACACAATATGGATTCCATAATACAAAACCAGAGGTAGTATATTCCATTTTTTTGTAATTCCAATGGCATAAAACAGCAATTCATTTGTCTGTGAGAAACGATAATCTGCTGTTACAAAAAATGCCACCATCATCACCAATAAAAATTTCAACCCATACCATTTTCGTTTCTTCATGGGGATTAAAAATATAACTGTGGAAATCATCATTTCCAATAAGAACGACTTAATCATCTCTATACTCCAGATCCAACGTAATCCGCTAGTGCCATCAAAAATTCTTTCTTTCTGCTTCTACTCAAGAACAGACTCGTTCCTTGAACAAAAACCTCGTCTCCCTTCACCATCTCTACATATTTTAGATTAATCAAAAACGCATTGTTTCCGCGTGCAAAATTATAGGGTCTCAATTCTCCTTCCATAGAGCGCATAGTGGTATTTTTCTGTGTCATATCTCCCTGCTTCGTATGGAAAATCAAATCGTGGTTAATGACTTCTACATAGTACACATCATCAGTGGAAACCTTCCGCTTAAGTGCCCCATCGGACACTAACAATTGCTTTTCCTTCTTCCACTTATTTATAGAGGAAAACGCCTTATCTAACGTTAGTTCCAACTGTTTGTATTTTACAGGTTTTAAAATAAAATCCGTTGCATCTACTTTATATCCCTCAATTGCATATTGTGCCAGTGATGTAATAAATATAATCATTACATCTGTGTCCACTTCTCGAATGGACCGGGCCGTTTCCATTCCATCTTTATGCTTCATTCGAATATCTAAAAAAATAATATCGTAGTCAGCCGAATAATCATCTATAATATCAATTCCATCGTTAAACACCCGAGGAATGATACTTTGGTTATGTTCTCTTTCATACTGGTTCAAATACTCAACTAGTATTCGCTGACACTCTTTCTCATCTTCTACTATAGCTATTTTATACATGATTGCTCCAACAACTTTTATAAT
>JAILMB010000276.1 GCA_024692825.1 Lachnospiraceae bacterium
TGTTTCACTAATCGCTCCAACTTCTCATGAGAGAATAAAAACCATAGCAAAGGACGCAGAGGGATTTGTTTATTGTGTTTCATCCCTAGGTGTGACCGGCGTTCGTACAGAGATTACAACGGATATAGGAGCAATGGTTGAGTTGGTTAAGGCGGCAAATGATATCCCAGCTGCAGTTGGTTTTGGAATTTCTACTCCAAAGCAGGCTAAAAACATGGCAGAAAAGTCTGATGGAGTCATTGTAGGATCTGCAATTGTAAAACTGTGTGCAAAATATGGAAAAGACTGTGTTCCTTATGTGAAGGAATATGTGGCATCTATGAAAGACGCCATTCGATAATAGAACTTAGGAAAGAGCCTTCTTTCTTAAAATATAAGCTTATAGAAATGAGGAAAAGCCCTTCGGTCTGCACCGAGGGGCTTTTTAAAAGGGGGGTTATATATAGGGGTTATATAGGATAATATCGAATTAACGATATTGTTCGTCGTTGTAATATCTAATAAAGTTAACAAATTCTACTGCTTCTTTAAGAGCTTTCTGTAATGAAATCATTTTCTTACCTCATTTCTTTGCTGAACCTTAATTTCAATTGCATTATATATGCTGGTATTATGAAATTCCTGCCATCAAAGAGATAAAAGTAGACAAATCTTGCAAAATATATTTAATCATTTATGGATTGTTGTAAAAAAGCATTGGCGATAAAGTATCCTTCCTGGTGGGAGGTGGAAAACATTCCGTTATATTTTTTTACAATGGAATTTACAATACGTAGACCTATTCCGTGGTTTTTCCAGTCCTTTTTTGTAGTTTTCAAAAAAGGATTTTCTTCTAAAATGTCGGTCTCAACCCGATTTTTTATGGTAATAGATAAATAGTTTTTTTCTTCCTTCATTATAATTTGAATATCTGGATTAGACACATTCTTGCTAGCTTCGATGGCGTTGTCTAAAAGATTTAATAATAGGGCACATAAATCATCAGAATGAATAGTAATTTTGGGAGGAGCTGAGATATCAGCCAAAAAGCGGATATCTAATGCTCTAGCTTCACTAGCTTTTTGTGAAAATAGGTAATCTAAAGTCTCGTTTCCCGTATGAAATTCCTCTAGTCGATCATAACGATGAAGCAGTTTTGTATTAACAAATTCTTTTAGTCCGTCAATATCATTTTCTTCTAACATAGTATGAATATAAAAGTACACATTTTTCATCTCATGTTTATCTCGACGAATTTGCTCTACTAAGGCAGCAGAACGCTGGATTTGTGATAGTTGCAAAGAGATTCGTTGATTCATAGATTGTGTATCAAGGTAATCGTTGTAGGCGTTTATATTTAAATAAGACAGATAATGAGAAAGTATCAGTAAAAAAAGCATGAGTACGTGGGAAAGAAGTCCTAGTACGTCTTCATAAATATCTTCTCGATTCAAGGATAGAACTGGAATATTAGCCATGAGAAGAATAATAGCGGGAATGGAAAGTATGGTAAGCCAATAGTTTTTTGGTTGTACTATCTGAGGTAATAATGCGTGTGTTATATAGAAATAGCAGGCCAAAAGAATAAAAATAATATAAAGGATATAATATAAAATCTCTAAAGATTGTGTAAGGACGATATTTTTTGATATTAACCTTAAAAAAGAAGGAATAATACGCTTGATCATAGTAAAGCATCCAAACATATTCAACTGTAAGCTGATGACATAAATCAGAGGTGCATCAACAAAAAAGAAGGAGTAAATTCCACTGATTACAAGGAGGATACAAACGTAGGCAAAGTATTGAATGGATTTATCATAAAACAGGTTGTTTAGGCTGGTAGTAATCAGAGCACAGCATAAAATAGATATCGCGGTGGATTGTTTATTTCTCTTTCGACCGAAAGATAATACATGAGAAGATAAAAACAAAAGAGTAAGAAAAAATGTTTCTAAAAAAATAATTAGTTGGTCATTCATATTACATCTCCTGAATATAGTGTTGGAATTCTTTTTTTACCTGTTCTAAATGAGTTCGACCGATGGGAACAACTTCTTTATTATCCAAAGAAATCCCATCACGACTGATGCTAAAAATATAGCGATAGTTAATTAAAAAGCTACGGTGAGACTGAATGAATCCGTAAGGAGTGAGTTCCTTTGAAATATCAGATAGTTTGTATTTTAAGGTTATAATTTCTGAGGTAGTATGGAAAAGACATTCTTTACGCATGGCTTCCACATAGATTAAGTCAGAGATTGATATTGTAATTATTTCGCTCCCGTTTTTTAAAACAAGAGAAGGATTCTTTTGGGGTGAGAGAGCCTTTTTCAAAGCATTAATTAATCCAGGTAATTCTTCTTCAAAATGATTTTTGCGAATAAATCGAAATGGTCGAACTTCAAAGGATTGGAAAACTAATTCGTCTTTATTTGAAATGAAGACAATGATGGCATCTGGGTTTAGCGTACGAATTTTTTTGGCCAGGGATAGACCGTCCATTTCTGGCATTTCAATATCCAAAAAATATAAATCAAATAATTGTCCTTTTCCTAGGGTATCTTTTAACAAAAGAGGATTATCAAATGATTGAAACTGAAAGGATAATCCTGCGTTTTGAAAAAATATATTTAGTTTTCTTTGAATGAATTGTAAGGTTTGAACTTCATCTTCACAAATAACGGCTTTTTTCATAAACAACTCTTTTTTTAAAAATCTATTATTACAAACTAAAGTATAGCATAAATATAACGGAAAATATGCTAGCTAGACGGTTGTTCGTACTTCTAGACGGTTGTTGGTACCAAATCTATTGTGACTCCTTTTTTTCGATGGTATAAAAGCAACGTAAAAAACACTCAAAAGGGAGGAAAAACAACAATGAAAAAACGTATTGGTACAGTTGTGATTATTGTGTTGATGCTAGCGATGATTGTAGCAGATGTGGCTGCAGTCCACTATAACACTGTAATCACACGTTGGTGGTCAGGAACCTTCTCCAAAAGTGTAACCGGTAAATTGGATTACACCGCAGATGAAGCTAAGGCAGATGGTCGGACACTGACAGAGGAAACAGAAGGAGAAGGAGCCGTTTTGTTAAAGAATAACGGAACGCTTCCTTTGGAATCTCAGAATATTTCTTTAATTGGATATTCTAGTACAGATCCTGTATATATGAGCGCTGGTTCTGTAGCTCAGGATGAATCTGGAGGAACAGATTTTGTTGACTTTTATGAAGCGTTTGAAAATGACGGTTATAAAACAACAAACACCATGAAAGATTATTATGCTGGCTTGGATACAGGTCGTGATAATGAAGCTGGTGGAATGTTTGAGATGAAGGGATCTGATTATAATATTTTGGATTACCCAATTGAAACTTATAGAGAGGTAATGGATACGGCAGCCTCTGAAGCGGATACAGCAATTGTAGTGATTGGTCGTACTGGTGGTGAAGGTGGAGACGAGCCTTTGAATATGGCAGAGTACACCAATGGTGATGCAGGAAAGCACTATTTAGAGCTTCAGACGTCTGAGCAGGAAATGATTCAATATTGTGAAGAAAACTATGAAAACGTAATTGTTATTATTGATTCATCTAATGCAATGGAACTTGGATTTTTGGATGATGAAAGAATAGATGCCGCTATTTGGATTGGTGGTC
The DNA here is from genome assembly GCA_024692825.1 of Lachnospiraceae bacterium. GTDB lineage: Bacteria > Bacillota > Clostridia > Lachnospirales > Lachnospiraceae > JAILEN01. The sequence goes on from JAILMB010000276.1 coordinate 3,647, forward strand.
CTGGTATTTCAGGTATACAAGCAGTTGCAGATATCATTTCTGGAGAAATCAACCCTAGTGGTAAACTTCCGGATACTTATGCATACGAATTAGAATCCGCACCTTCTTTCTACTCTTCATCAGCAGGAACTTACACTAATTATTCTGATTTTGATGGAACTGAAAAAGGCTACAACAATGAAGTAGATGGCGGCGTTTGCTATGATGTAGAAGGAATATACGTCGGATATCGTTATTACGAAACAGCTGCAGCAGAGGGATATATCGATTATGATTCTACCGTACAATATCCGTTCGGTTATGGTCTTTCTTATACAAACTTTGATTGGGAAGTAGTAAGCAGCGATTTTGGTGATGTGCATGAAGACATTACAGTAGAGGTAAAAGTTACCAATACGGGAAATGTTGCCGGAAAAGATGTAGTTGAATTGTACTTTAAACCACCTTATACAAAAGGTGGCATCGAAAAATCTGAAAGGGAATTGGGCGCGTTTGCAAAGACTTCTCTTTTACAGCCGGGTGAAAGTGAAACGGTAACCCTTACTATGAGCGTAGATGAGTTAGCATCTTACGATTATCAGAATGAAGGATGTTATGTTTCCGATGAAGGAATGTATGAGTTCCATTTACAAACAGATTCTCACAACGATAAAGAAGGTTGTGATGTGATGACTTATGAGATAAAGCAGAAGTACGTATACAACGAAGAAGGTGTAGGTGCCAGAAGTTGTGATCAAACTGTTGCAGAGAATAGCTTTGATATTGCTTATTCTGACGGAAACATTGGAAATAGTATTCCTTATGTAAGTCGTGCAGATTTTGAAGGAACACATCCTGCAAATACTATGGGTAAACATATCCAGGAATTATCACTTGCTATGGGTGAAGAAATGGTAGACTACATGAATACCTCTGAAGGCGGTAGTGATGTAAGTTATGAAAATGATGAAAATTACGTTACTGAGTCAAAGGTTCCGGTAGCAACTGATCAGGAAAATGGATTAACTGTAAATGATTTTGCTCATTTTGAAGAATATGACGATGAAGGTTGGGACCTTTTGGTAAATGAAATGAGCGTTGATGAAATGGTTACTTTAGTTTCTGATTGTGCATATGGCACACCAGCTATTGAATCTATTGGAAAGGAATTGACAACAGATGTTGACGGTCCTGCTGGTGTCAGCAGTGCAAATTTAAACTACTACGGAAATGAGTACACTGCAGAAGTAGTAATGGCAGCTACATGGAATACCGAATTGGTCGGAAGAGTTGGTCAAAATATAGGACGTGAATGCAATGCTGCAGGTATTTCAGGATGGTATGCACCTGGATGTAATATTCATCGTACACCTTTCAATGGAAGATGTGGTGAATACTTCTCAGAAGATCCTCTTCTATCCGGAAAGATTGTAGCTAGTGAAATTGCAAGTGTTCAAAACGAGGGTATTTATGTATATGTAAAACATTTTGCATGTAATGATCAAGATGCAAAGCGCGGTGGTCAATATGTATGGATTAATGAACAGGAACTTCGTGAGATTCAGTTACAGGCTTTCCAATATGCAATTGTTGAAGGTGGTGCTTCAAATGTAATGGAGGGGTATAACCGAATTGGACCTATGGAATGTTCAACTTGTTATGCTTTAAATCACACAATCTTGAGAGATGAGTGGGGATTCAAAGGTGGATGTTTAACGGATGGTTATTCACCAGCGATCGGAAGTGATAAGTATAACAATCCAGATCTTCAGATTCGTTCTGGAGCAGGAATGTTGCTATTTATAGGAGGAATGGAAAAAGAAGGTTGCGTTACAGAAAAAACAACCGGAAGTCAGAAAGGTCTTGAAATGCTTCACGATGAATGTAAGCGAATTCTTTACATCTACTGTAATTCTTCCGCAATGGAAATCAGCCGTGATTATACTCCTTACTGGATTATACCGGTTGTAGTATTAAATATTATAATATTTGGGTTAGGTGGAATTTTATTATTCCTATTCTACAGAAAGCAAAAAGAAAAACCTGCTGTCAAAGAAGTTTAATTCATGGATAGCATGCAAGTAAGGCGGAGCTAAGGGAAAAAACCCTGTCACTCTTTCAGCTATATATCAGGTTTTTGATGGGCTCTTGCCGTATTCTTTGCGGTATGCGCGGTAGAATACAGAGTAATCTGAGAAACCACATTTCATGGCGGCTTCCTTTGGGGAGTCGCCATTTTGCATATACTGGCGAGCCATTAAAAGTCGCTTTTTTTGTATGTACTGATGTACCGAAAATCCCATAGCTTCTTTAAAGGTGCGTAGTAAATGCTGTTTTGATATAAAGCATTCTTTGGCAAGTAAGTCTAAAGAAAGGTTCTTATCTAAATTCATATTAATGTAGTCAACACAATTGGCAATCTGCACAGACATTCTACGATGATCCTTTGCGTTGCTATCCTGAGATGCTAAATTGTGAAAATTACATAAAAGCATGGTCAGAAGTGAATTGGCAATTAATGCGGAGTATTGATTCTCTGTCTGCATTGTGGATATTAACTCGTCTAAGAAATACTGTAGGGTTTTTTGTTTTTCTTCTCTGATGTGGTAGAGATGAGCCTCTGTATCACTTTGTGTTTGTTTGAAA
>JAILMB010000230.1 GCA_024692825.1 Lachnospiraceae bacterium
GTGGAATCCTTTGCTCCTCCGAGACCGGTTTCCAAAACAACAGCATCTACCTTTTGTTCTTTAAAATATAGGAGAGCCATGGCCATGGCAATATCAAACATGGTAGGCTCAAGGTTTATTTTTTCAGAAGCCTCTAATACCTTTGTTCCAAGACGAATCACATCTTCCTTTGAAATGAGTTCTCCATTTACCTGAATCCGCTCCTGAAAAGTTACAAGGTGAGGGGAAGTAAATAGTCCAACCCGCTTTCCCATCTCCTTTAAAATGGAAACACAAAAAGCTGCTGTGGAACCCTTTCCATTGGTTCCTGCAATATGAATGACAGATAACTCCTTTTCCGGATGATCTAATTCCTTTAATAATTCCTTTGATACCTCATATCCGCTGGCTTTTCCAAATCGTCTTATATTCTCTATTTTAGAAACAATTTCCTCGTAACTGTAATCTTCCATTTTTAAGCCTTCCTAAAGTTTTTACAGCAAAAAAATACGGTATGAGAACTTCCCATACCGTACTGTAATTTCTTTCTAAACTACCATAATGACGCCACCGTCATTGGCATACATACTAGAAACACCGTTGGTGTCCACTACAATAATCTCTTTAAATTTTGCTCTGGCTTCTACCCGCTCCTTTAGCATCTCTGCTGTTTCCGGGCAGTTACAATGAGAAATCGCCAGAACTCTGTTCTCTGGATCTGGAGTAACCGCCATCATAAGATCTGCCATCTTATCCAAAGCCTTTTTCATTCCTCTTGCCTGACCTAACTGCTGAATACTTCCAATATCTGTAGAACCCATAACAGGTTTAATATTCAAAGTATTTGCAATCATAGACTTTAAGTTTGAAAGTCTTCCTGCCTTACGAAGAGTCTCTAAGGTCTCTAATACAAAGAAGGTATGCTGAGTAGCAATATAGCTTTCTGTTTCTTCTACTACTTCTTCAAAGGATTTTCCAGCCTCTTCTAATTCTGCTACCCTTTTTGCAATAAGAGTCTGTCCAATGGATGCTGACTTTGAGTCAAATACATGAATGTTTACATCCTCTTCCTCTTCTTCAAATAAGTTCTTGGCTAATACAGCACTGTTATATGAACCGGATAACTGAGCAGACAAAGTAATAATATAAACATTATCTGCATCTTCCATCTCCTCCATATATGCGGAAGGGGAAGGACACGCTGACTTTGGTGACCCCTCATATTCTGCCACCTTCTGTAAAAATTCAGCCTGGTTAAAATTCTCATCATCTAAGATGGTGTAATCGCCAACTTCCAGTGTAAGCGCAACATTTGCAAAATGTGCGTTGTTTTTCATTTCCTCAAACAGTTCTCCACAACTGTCAACAATTATTTTATACATAGTTTTATCTTATAGTATCAATTTATTTTTTTCAAGCCTGTGAAAAGGCTTACTTACATCTGTTCTTCTAAATCAAATCCGTGGTTTTCCAAAAAACTCTCCACCCATTTGTCCCATGCACTATTTAAACTTTTATCCATGGTAAAAATACGAAGGGAACTTCCAGTGGTAATGGATAACTCCCGATCCTTAAAGCGAATCAAAAAGGAAAGATTCTCCACATCCATAGGCTGTAAGGTACTGTCACAGTTTTCCACGAACTCTTCTACCTTTTTTTTCGGAAGCAAAAACATAAAAGTAAAGTTATCTGGAGTTTTATCTCCCTTTATCATATGGAAACAAATCTCTCTCACTGAGCCATAGCTTACATATCCGCTTTCATCTAACTCTTCTTCCGAAAAGAATCCCTCAGAAGGTGTTCCAATCAGATGAAAATTTACTTTCCCTAAAATCTTTATTTCGGATACCAAAAAATGATCAAAGGTTTCTTTCATCAATATGTGAGCCATTGTCTCATTTACATTACGAACTTTAAATGATCGCATAGGTTATCTCCGTTATTAGCTCTCTGCTACTTGTTTTTTTGCAGTAATCATATGATCTCTTGGAATGATCTTTGGACCGCCTTTTTTCTCCACGTAATCTTCTGTAATTACTACCGTTCCAATATTATCATCCTTTGGAATTTCATACATAATATCAAGCATGAATTCTTCAATAATGGAACGAAGAGCTCTTGCACCTAAATCCTTTTCCTGTGCCTTCTTTGCAATGGCATGAAGGGCACCCTCTTCAAATTCCAATTTTACTTCGTCAAAGTTTAATAGTTTCTGATACTGCTTTGTAATGGCATTCTTTGGCTCTGTCAAAATACGAACCAACATATCTTCGGATAATGCTTCAAGGGAATATACCACAGGAAGACGTCCAATAAACTCTGGAATCATGCCAAACTTTCTTAAGTCTTCTACCGTAACTTTTGAAAGAATGTTTTCTTCGTGGTCATACTTATCCTTTAAATCCGCCACAAAGCCCATGGAAGAAGCCTTGTTTAGTCGCTCTTTGATAATATCAGCTAAATCAGGGAAGGCTCCACCACAGATAAATAAAATATTTCCTGTATCAACAGTTGTCATAGGAACCATGGCATTTTTGGAAGAAGCACCAACTGGTACTTCTACTTCAGAACCCTCTAAAAGTTTTAACATTCCCTGCTGAACGCTTTCGCCAGATACATCACGCTGGTTGGTATTTTTCTTCTTTGCAAGCTTATCAATTTCGTCGATAAAAATAATACCTTTTTCTGCACGTTCCACATCATTGTCTGCCGCTGCTAAAAGCTTTGAAACCACAGACTCAATATCATCACCGATATATCCTGCTTCAGTTAATGAAGTAGCATCGGTAATAGCCAAAGGCACATCCAAAAGACGAGCCAGGGTCTTTACCATATAAGTTTTACCACTACCAGTTGGTCCAATCATAAGCATGTTGGACTTTTCAATTTCCACACCGTCATCCTCTAAAAGATTTTCAGCCTGAGTCACTCTCTTATAGTGGTTATAAACCGCAACCGACATTACCTTTTTGGCATATTCCTGTCCTACCACGTGCTCATCAAGCTTAGCCTTGATCTCGTGTGGAGGTGGGATATTTTTAATATCGATTACTGGTGGTTCTTTCTTTTCATCTTTATTTTTCTTCTTTTTCTTTTTCAGGCGCTGAGAGTTTGGCACACCAAATCCCTGAAGATCAGATAAGTTAAGGAAAGAAATATTTGGCATATTATTGCTGTTATTTTTCTTATCCTCATCATCTTCTTCACCATCTTTATTTGGTGTATTGTTTCCTCCCATCATGGCATTAAAGTCATTCATACTAAATCCCATGTTGGAAACGCTGTCAAAGGTCTTTTGCATACAGTCAGGACAAATCAAAAGTCCTGGTGCAACCTGAACCATTTTTCCTGCAACGCTTTCTGGTCGGCGACATACGTAACAGACGTTTTCGTATTCGTCATTATCCTTATCATTTTCTTCTGGAGTGATATCCAATTCATTTTCTTTTGACATATGATCTACCTACTTTCTGCTTACACATTCAAATACTTCTCTTCGAACTCCTCACGGCTCAATGGCTTGTCATATAAATAACCCTGAACCATATCCACCTTCATATTTCGAATGGCATCCTGTTGTGCTTCTTCTTCCACTCCCTCAACTACAACATCTACATGGATGGAATCTGCCAAAGAAGATACGGACTGAATAAATGCATCAGAGAATTCATCTTTTCCCATTTCATTTACGAAGCATTTATCAATCTTTAATATATCTACTGGCAGGTCTTTTAATCTGCCTAAAGAAGAATATCCGGTTCCAAAATCGTCTAAGGCCAGACGAACCCCCAATTCCCTTAATTCTTCAAGTGTCTTTTGAATCTTTTCTGCATCAGAAGATGCCAAAGATTCTGTTACCTCTAAGGTTAAATTTTGTGCGAATAATCCTGTGGAAATAAGCGCATCCTGTACCGTTTCTACAATGTTACCCTGTAGAAGCTGAATCAAGGATAAGTTTACATTGACACTATACTCTGGCTGACCAAAATCATTCCAAAATTTACAGCGTTTGCAAGCTTCTAAAAGCACGTGATTTCCAATAGGAACAATTAATCCTAAATACTCTGCCAAAGGAATAAAATCATTTGGCAAAAGCATACCCAAATCCTTTGAATTCCAGCGAACCAAAGCCTCTGCTCCGCAACAAGGATGAGACATATTGGAAGCATCCACAAGTGGCTGATAATAAACCTCAAATTCTTCACAGCCAGCTGCTACTGCCTGGCGCATAGCTCGTTCCATATCCAAACGATGAACAGTCTCTTTATCATTTGTTTTCGAATAATATTCTACCTTATTTTTACCATTTTGTTTTGCACCATACATGGCAATATCAGCTCGCTGCATTAGTACATCCACTTTGGTACCATCCTTTGGGAAACATACAACTCCCATACAGGCGGTACAAAAATACTCCGCATCTCCTAAGTTCCAAAGTTCTCCAAAGCGACGCTGAATGGTTCCAATAATTGACTCGGCAAAGTCTCTTGACGTTGCAGGAATAATCACTGCAAACTCATCTCCACCAAGTCGATAACAGGTAGCTTTTCCACGGCAAATGGTCTGAAGAGCAATGGCTGTTTTTTGCAAAAACTCATCTCCTTCGTTGTGACCTAAGCCGTCATTTACATCTTTAAAATCATCTAAATCCAAATACAAAAAAGTACCCTGATCTCCAGAGCGAACAGCATCACGAATGGCAGCCTTTAAATCTACCTCAAACTGCATGCGATTATACAGCCCTGTTAAGTAGTCTGTCATGGCCTGTTCTTCAATTTGCTTTTGATATTTTTTTACATCGGTAATGTCATAGATGGTACTAAGACATACTTCTCTTCCATCTACCCAGTGAATCTGGGAAAAAGAAATCTGATACCACTTCTTTGAACCCTGAGTAAAATACTCATTAATATTTTCACTTGTGTCAGTATTTCCCGAAAGAATGGTCTTTTCGAAATCCTGTCGATCCTGAATGTTATCAAAGATTTCATGGAAGGTTTCATTTGTGTAAAGGATGGTCTTTGCCTTTGCATCATGTACACAGATACCACAACCAGCATTTTCGAGTATTGCATCTAAGGCTGCATAAGAAGATGCCAGGGAATTTTTTGTGACACGTTTTACTAATATGGTTTGAAGGACTACCTTTACATCATTTAATAGCTTTACATCATCTACGGACCACTTCTTTGGAGTAGCCCCCATTGTAAAGCAGACATACATTCCTAATTTATCATTTACAAGCAAAGGTAAAAATACCCCTGCACCAATATCATAACTTAAAAAATAAGACTGAAAATTCTCTGGCAATATGGCATCGGAAGAAATGGTATAAGGTCTTCCGGTAAAAAATGGAATGGTAGATTTTTCCACACCAAAGAATTTGGAAATGGAGCTTTTTCCACCACGTCCAACCCATTCACAAATCATATCCACAGTATGTTCATCTGGATTTAATCGAAGAAGGGAGGCATTGGAAAGTTCCATAAAACTTCCAATATCTCCTAATATATCCTCTGCGATTTTTGCAAAATCATTGTCCGATTCCATACGCTTTAGAATAGAAGTAATGACTTCGTTTCTCTTTAAAAGCATTCGCATATGGTTTCCAGAGATTTCTTTTTCTTCTAACTGATTTTCTAAGCGGCTTCCTCTCATTTTTGCGGAAAAATAATTGGTCATTAAAATTTCCATAAGAGCAATGCTGCTGTTAAAGTCGTTGTAACTTGTGGTACGCGCACCATCTGGAAGTTCATCCTCTTCTGCTAAGAGTTCCTTTGCAATACCAAAGACTGTCATTACACCAAGTAAAGCTTCTTCATCATCCCGAATGGCTATTCCATTGAAAAAGACAAATGGTTCATCCGGCTCTGCCGAAATAATGTTTTCTATACTATTATCCTGAAAGGAAGCCACCATAGCCTGGCGAAGTTCCTGAGATATAAATTGTTTAAAGTAAACCTCCGCTTCATCATTTCCTGAAAATCTCGTAAGTTCATGAAACTTTGTATCAAAACACATTGCATAGACATGATTACTTTCACAAAAAGCATCCTGCATTCTTTGAAATGCATTAAGATCAATTGCAAGCTCTATTCCTTTATTAACACCAGTTGCCGTTTCAGCTAGATTCATTGGTGCCTCCTTGTATCTTAGTTTCTTTCAATAATGAACAGACTTCTACGTCCGCCAAAAGGTATTTCACGTATGAAACGAATTTCTCTTATGCGTTTGACTTGCTGTTTGATGGATCCGTTTTCATTGGTAAGTATTATAATGCGAGCACCCTTTTTCGTAAGCGCAATGGATGCTGCAAAAAACTGTTTCAAAAACTTTTCTTTTTCCGGTTTTTCCTTGTGGAACAAATCCGGAAACTCTGTAATAATTTCATTGAAATCACCATCAAAGGTGAAATCAAAATAATCTCTATTAATAAAGTTGATATCTTCTTTTTCTACTTTCGAAGCCTCTCTCGCCTCTGTAATTGCAGTTCCATAGATATCCGTTCCAAAGGTTTCCTTTGGCTTTTTTAACTTTTGTCTTTCTATTAAAAGGGTTCCTGTACCACAGAAAGGATCTAGGCAAAATCCACCTTCCTGTAAATAAGGATAGGCCATCTCTAACATGGTTGCTGCCTTTGTAGGAGCCATAGAGGTCGCCACCTTTGTATTACGATAAGCGAATCGATTGTTTTTAAAGTCTTTAAACCAAAGATACATCCCAAAGCTTTCATCCATTCGCTGAGCAAACAAAAACTCAATCTCATAATTTCCTGGAGCATTAAATAACTTTCCCGGGAATAATCGTTCCAAAGTATTTGTAAATTCCTCTGCTGCTTTGTGGGATGCATCCTTATCCGCCTTTGTCAACTTCACACTAACGCGAAAAGGAATGGGACCATCCCCTTCTAAATACATAGAAAGCATATGGGAAAGCATAGACTCACCGATGGTTTCTTCCATATTAGAAAGTAACAATTTAGACCCACGGTGGATGGGTACGATGAAGTATATTTTATCATATATGCGAGAAGAAAGTATAGGGGAGATATCCTCTGTCATTACACGAATTCCAAAAGGTGTTTTTCTTAAATCCTCCGGGTTTGCTCCCTTTCGTTTTAATTCAGATAAAAGATAATTTTCATGGTCCTTTGGCACCGTTAGAAGTAGAGGAACTTTTTTCTTAATTCCCTTAAAGCTATGAGCTCTTTCTCCACGATCTAATAGGCTCATAAGCCATCGAAGTTCTTCCTTTACATGCTTTTTTTCTTCAGAAGGGACTTCTTCCTCCAGCAAAAAGTGGAATCGCTTTTCTAAATTCTGACTCATGGAATCAGGAAGAGAAACTTTTAGACCATTCATTCCCTTTAAATAAGAAGATCGAACATAAAGCACTACTTCTTTGTCATACACCTCATACAAAGTTTTTAGTACTTCTCCTTTTTCGCTTTCTTTCCAGGATAACTCTCCTAATAAAAGAGCTGCATTTTTTCTGGACTTTGGATCTTCTGAAAAAAGTGCTTCCTTTATATCAGAAAAACGATCTGTAAGTTCTCCTGCTAAATCCTTATTATCTTTAATTTCTTGCCGATACTGACTTAGTTCTTCTCTCTTCATCTGGCCCATATTACTACCCTTTTTATGCAACTTGCACAACTTTTACATGTCATTTTTGTCTATTTCGTCGTTAATCCTATAGATTTTCCACGTTTGAGGCTCTATAATAGGTATTGTCTTAAGGAACGATGTGATCCCCTTCACATCCTTAAGTATTTCCCCTTTATATAACCCCCTTTAAAACAACCTACCGTTTAGGTTGTTTTTTTCATGCAATGATTTATAAAAAAAGGAAGGTGAAATTGGTATATAAACCAATATTCATCTTCCTTTTTTGATGAATATCCGTGTCTATTCTACCGGCACGGTCCAACCATACTTATCTTCAAGTCTGCCCCACTGAATACCTGTTAAAGTATCGTAAAGCTTCTGAGTAAGTTCTCCAGTCTTCATGTCGTTGATGGTTACAACATCATCTTTGTAACGAAGTTCACCAACAGGAGAAATTACTGCTGCAGTACCTGTACCAAATACTTCTTCCAAAGTACCGTCATGTCCTGCCTTCATTAAGTCGTCTACTGATAACTTTGTCTCGTTTACTTTGTAACCCCAGTCACGAAGTAAGTGAATCATGGAATCACGGGTAACACCTGGAAGAACGGTTCCTTCGATTGGTGCAGTATAAATCTCACCATCGATCTTAAACATAATGTTCATGGTACCAACTTCTTCTACATACTTTCTTTCCTCACCATCAAGCCAAAGAACCTGAGTGTATCCCATCTTCTCTGCCTTTACCTGGCCAAGGATAGAACCTGCGTAGTTACCACCACATTTTGTAAATCCTGTACCACCTTTAACGGCACGAACCAATTCGTCTTCTACCATAATCTTTACAGGATCAAGTCCGGTAGGATAATAAGCTCCAACAGGACAACAAATAACAATGAATTTATAAGCTGATGCCATATGTACACCAAGGGCTGCTTCTGTAGCAAACATGAAAGGACGAATGTAAAGAGAAGTATCCTTTGCATGAGGAACCCAATCTTCTTCACATTTAACGATAGCCTTTACAGCTTCTACAAACATATCTACTGGAAATTCAGGCATGCAAAGACGAGCGTTAGAATTAATCATTCTCTTCGCATTCATCTCTGGACGGAACAACTGAATCTTTCCTTCTTCTGTACGATAAGCCTTTAAACCTTCAAATGTTTCCTGTGCGTAGTGTAATGTTACACAAGCAGGATCCAAAGGAATAGGTGCGTTAGGCTCGATTCTTGCATCATGCCATCCCTCATCTTTTGTCCAATCCATAACAAACATGTAGTCTGTCATGTACTTTCCGAATCCAAGCTTGGACTCATCTTGAGGTTTCTCTTTCAAAACGTCACGCTTAATAAATTTGATATCCATTTTCTGCCTCCAAACGTAATCTTTTCATCTTTTTTTCCTAAAACATTATCGACCTTTTTCCTTGCAGTGTCAAGATTTCTTCGCTATACTTAATGTATCAAAATTATACAGAAGGGGAGTTTTATTATGCACACATTTCAACCATTTCCAATTGGCAGTATTGAAATCAATCCATTTAAGCTCATCGGCCAGCAATGGGGCGCTGTAACTGCTGAAAAAGACGGAAAATACAATACTATGACTGTAAGCTGGGGTGGCATGGGTGTTCTTTGGAACAAAAATGTCGCTACTATCTATATTCGTGAATCCCGCTATACAAAAGAATTCTTAGATGCAAGTGATAAGTTTTCCATCACCTTCTTCGATGACAAATATCGCAGCTCATTAAAGTACTTAGGAGCCGTTTCCGGAAGAAACGAAGACAAATTAGCCGGTGCACGCTTACACATCAACCAGGACATGAATGTTCCATTCATCGACGAAGGGAACTTCGTTTTGATTTGTAAGAAGCTGTTTTCTGTTCCTATTACAAAGGAAGATATTCCTGACAAGTTCCTGGAAGATTTCTATAAAGATGGAGATTATCACACCATGTACGTAGGAGAAATCGTAGACTTACTGGCGCGATAGATTGAATTATAGACATATTGGCGTAATAGATTAAATTATATTATGAAGTTTCAGATCACATCCAAAACTACATATAAGAGTAAAAAGAAATTAAGGCAGCTCTCTATCCTTCTTTTGATAGGGCTGCTTTTTTCTGTGCTTCCATCTCTTCCGGCAAGAGCCACAGCCCTCCCCGCTGCAGAAAACATAGATTTGCATAACACCACTAATGGAATCAAAATCACATGGGGAAACGTATCCCATGCTTATCTATATGAAGTTTATCGCTCTGAAAACGGAGGAGAGTTTTCCCTGATTGCCACCTTGCAAAAGCAAAACGCCTGGCGCTACACCGATGACCGTGTTAAAAATCTGGAAGGGAACACCTATTCCTACTATGTAAAGGCCTACGCAAAGAAAAACGTCTACACCCCCAGCGTCTCTGAAACAAAAAACATCATTCGAGTTTGTCCCATCAAAGAGCTGAAACTCAAATGCATCAAAACCGGTGTCATTCTGGAATGTTCCTGGGAAGATCACGACAATGTGGATGGCTATGAAATCCGCGTCTACGCAGAACATCTAAAACGCTTTATCGTCCGAAAAAAGGCCAAAAAGACCACCATCAAATTCGTGTCCCTCTACGCCGGCAAAACCTACCGCGTCCAGGTCCGTCCCTACATCAAAAGTGGCAACAAATACTACTTCTCCAACTGGTGCAAATCTAAAAAGATAAGTGCAAAGTATCTAAAGTAATCCCACCCGCGCCCCACACGAAGTTGTAGAACACTCCTTTCATATGAGAGTTCAAGTCCCTTGTTTACGCAGGTGGAGGGGTGAGTTGGGATAAAAAAGGTCCAGTGGACCTTTTTTCCAACGAACCGACCGAGCCGACAGGCGAGACCTTGAGCCAAGGGTTCAAGGGTCCCGCCTGTTTAATTTATAAAAGATATAACCTTATCAAATAAAAAAAAGATATAACCTTCATCGGTTATATCTTTTATAAATTAAATGCAGGTGGAGGGACTTGAACCCTCACGAAGTTGCCCTCGGCAGATTTTGAGTCTGCTGCGTCTGCCATTCCGCCACACCTGCTTGTGTGGTATTTTGTTGTGAAGCAAGCTCACAACAAAAAAGATGATACCACAACAAATAGTATATTTCAACTTATTTTTTTAGTTTTTAGGGACATCGTAATTCATGTCTTTTAAGATGTCGAAGCAGTCAAATGTAGCGAAGTAATCCTTTGGTGTTTCTGCTCGACGAATCATATCGAAGCTTCCATCTTCATGAAGTAATACTTCTGCTGATTTTAAACGACCATTGTAGTTATATCCCATTGCAAATCCATGAGCTCCTGTGTCATGAATGAAGAGTAAATCACCCTTGTCAATCTTTGGAAGCTTACGGTCGATTGCAAATTTATCATTGTTCTCGCATAAAGATCCTGTTACATCATAGGTTTCTGTACAAGGTTCATTTTCTTTTCCTAATACGGTGATGTGATGGTATGACCCATACATTGCCGGTCTCATAAGGTTTGCTGCACATGCGTCAACTCCAATGTACTCCTTATAAGTATGCTTCTCATGAATAGCACGAGTAACAAGAGCACCATAAGGTCCCATCATAAAACGTCCCATCTCAGTATAGATGGCAACATCTCCCATTCCGGCAGGGACTAAAATCTCATCGTATACTTTATGTACACCATCACCGATGGCATAAATATCATTTGGTGTCTGATCTGGCTGATAAGGGATACCTACTCCACCAGATAAGTTGATAAACTTAAACTTGCAACCAGTCTCTTTTTGAATCTCAACTACAAGTTCAAACAATGTCTTAGCCAATGCAGGATAGTAATCATTTGTTACGGTATTGCTTACCAGGAAAGCGTGAATACCGAAGTTCTTTGCACCCTTCTGTGCCAAAATCTTGTAAGCTTCAATAATCTGCTCACGAGTCATACCATACTTTGCATCTCCAGGATTATCCATGATTCCGTTAGAAATCTGATAAACTCCACCTGGATTGAAACGACATGAAATAGTCTCAGGAATATGACCAATGGTCTTTTCCAAAAAATCAATATGGGTGAAATCATCTAAGTTAATGATTGCTCCTAACTCATCTGCGTATTTGAACTCTTCTGCAGGGGTATCATTAGAAGAAAACATGATGTGTTCTCCTGTTATACCAATTGCCTGAGAAAGCATAAGCTCTGCCATAGAAGAACAATCTGTTCCACAACCATATTCATTTAAAATCTTTATTAAATAAGGATTTGGAGTTGCTTTTACTGCGAAATACTCTCTAAATCCCTTGTTCCAAGAGAAAGCTTCCTTTACCGCTTTTGCATTCTCACGAATCCCCTTTTCATCATAAACATGGAAAGGAGTAGGAATCTTTGCTGCGATTTCTTCTGCTTTTTCTTTTGTTAAAAATGCTTCTTTACTCAATTTGTAACCTCTTTTTTCTTTTCACTTGTGTGCAATCTTTTCCGAAAAAACTATAAGAAAAAAGCCCTTGAATGTCAAGGGCTAATGAATATTTATACGAAAATATGCAATTAAAATGGTTGTAATAACATAACAGAGTTTCCCGGCATAGTTAATCCACCACCGAAATCAATTTCTTCTCCAAAAATTAAATCCTTTGCTCTTCCAGCTCCAAAGTCCGCATGGAAACAATGCTCATCTGCTGATGCGTTAATGGCACATAAAATACGTTCATCCTCATATCTTCGAACAAAGATACAATGCTGATTTTCTAATACCAGATCTGAGAAATCTCCGTACTGAAGCGCTTTCGATTCTTTGAAAGCCTTTGCCATAGCTGCAATTTGATCTGTTAATTCATTCCATTGTGGTTTTTCTACTGCTACACGAAGGGCCTGATCTCCATCATTCTTATGTCCCTTAGTACCCCATTCACTTCCGTAGTAAATAATAGGAATTCCCGGCATTGCAAACATAATTCCATAAGCCAAAGGCAAATGGGCAGGATTTGTAAGGTTTGATGCAATCCGACTTACATCGTGGTTATCGACAAATGAGAAGAGATGATAGCCTCTGTACAAACACCACTCTTCCGGGCCAAACTGTCTCTTTAGAGAATGAATAATCTCAAAAAGATTTAGTGAATTTAGTGCAGAATGAATGCCTTTAAAGCACTCGTAGTTTGTTGCGGAGTGGCACATCTCATCATTCATAATCTGCTTATAATCGCCACCTAGAATCTCTCCTACCAGGAAGAATTCCTCTTTCCACTGATCACAGTTCCAGCGTAATTCTTTTAGGAAGTTTCGATCCACCATATAGGCAACGTCTAATCGCAATCCATCAATTCCAAACTCGTCAATCCAAAACTTTACACTCTCTAACAAATAGGCTCTTACTTCAGGATTTGAAAGGTTTAATTTTACAAGATCATAATTTCCTTCCCATCCCTCATACCAAAGGCCATCATTGTAGTTTGAGTTTCCATCGAAGCTAATGTGGAACCAATCCTTGTATTTGGAATTCTCTCGATTCTTTACTACATCTAAAAATCCAAAAAATCCTCGGCCTACGTGGTTGAATACTCCATCTAAGACCACTTTGATTCCTTCCTTATGAAGGGCATCGCAAACCTTTTTAAAATCATCATTATCTCCCAGACGAGTATCGATTTTTTGATAATCTCTGGTGTTATATCCATGAGTATCTGACTCAAACAGTGGTGAAAAATACACTGCATTGATTCCTAGTTTTTTCAAATGGGGAATCCAATCAAGCACCTGCAAAATTCGATGTTCCAATACACCATCATTTTCAAAAGGTGCTCCCGTCATCCCAAGGGGATAAATCTGATAAAAAACGCTTTCATTTGCCCACATATCACTTCTCCTATTCAATCATTCTCTTCGCTTCTTCTACTGTCTCATCAAACAGCTGAAGCATAGTTTCGTGGTTATTATGAATATACTTCAAACTATAGTCTCTATTTTTCGCATTTTCGATTTGATGTCCTGCTGTTTCAATTCGTCGTGCAAGGTCGAATACCGCTAGGGCACCAATGTTTTTAGACGAAGATTTTAGTGCATGAACATAGGTGGTGTATTCATCCCACTCCTGATTCTTATAAGCATCTATAATCTCTTGTTTCTTTTGTGCAGAAATATCAACATACATTCGAACCAGATCAAGGTATAGGTTCTCATTGTTACCAAAGTAGGACATTCCATCTATTTTCGACATAATCGGAACCTCTACTGTTGGACTGGCATTAGATTCTTCCTCTTGAATCTCAGAATCCCCGGAACTACTATAAGCTTTCTCTTCAAACTGACTATCTACAACTTCCGGTTCTTCCTCTTTTTGCGCTTCGTAGATGTGAAGCTTCTCCTGTGGCAAATACCTAATCAACATCTCTTCTAATTCTTCGCCCTTAACCGGTTTTGCCAGATAATCCGAAAATCCAGCGGAGAGGTATTTGTCTTTCATTCCATTAATGGCATTTGCTGTCAAAACGATAACTGGTGTATTCATGCATTGATTATCGCTCATCTCTCTTGCCTGATGAAGAGTCTCAATTCCATCTAACCCCGGCATCATATGATCAAGCAAAATCACATCGTAGTGTTTTTCCTTCATCTTATCTAAACACTGATATCCACTCTTTGCGGTATCCACCTTTGCCTGAGTCGACTTTAACAGGCTCTGTACTACCATGAGGTTCATCTCGTTATCATCTACTGCTAAGATACACACCTCAGGCGCCACAAACTTCTGTGTATACTCTTCCTGAATGCCGCGATGATCCTGGGCATATTCATGCATGGTCTCTTCTGAAAGAATCTCTTGAGCAAGACGAACGGTAAAGGTCGAACCATTATTCAATTCAGAGTCCACGATAATCTCGCCACCCATAAGCGTAACAAGATTTCGTGTAATGGCAAGTCCTAGGCCTGTTCCTTCAATCTTGTGATTCTTGTTTTCACTAAGACGTTCAAAAGAATCATAAATGGTATCGATTTCATCTTTACTGATTCCTCTGCCCGTATCAGAGATAACAAATGTAAGATGAAGGCATGGCTTGTCGTTTGTAATGCCTCTCTCTCCTGTTACCTTAAAGGACACCTGGCCAAAATCAGTGTATTTTACAGCATTATTTAAAATATTAATCAAAATCTGCTTTAATCGAATCTCATCACCACAAAGTAAATCCGGTAAATCCTCTTCGATGTCGTATTTAAAATCTAATTCTTTTTCACTGCTTCGCACCTGAATCATAGTAGTTAGATCATGAAGAATCACTGACAAATGATATGGTTCATTTACGATTTCCATCTTTCCTGATTCAATCTTTGAGAAATCCAAAATATCATTGATGATATGAAGCAATGTATTTCCTGCATGTTGAATATTTTGTGCATACTCTACCACGGAAACATTGTCGCTCTCTCGAAGGATCATTTCATCCATGCCTAAAATCGTATTCATAGGAGTACGAATCTCATGAGACATATTTGCAAGGAAATTACTCTTTGCGGTAGACGCTTCCTCAGCAGCCTTTCTAGCCGCTTCTGCTTCTTTTCGGGATGCTGCCAGTTTTTCATTAGCATCTAACAGTCGGTAATAATCCGGCGTCTCTAGGGCTAGCATGAGAACAAACATAGCCAAAATAGCTACAAAGAAGGATAAAAATAATTCTTCGTAGAAAAATACCTGGAAAACGGTTGCCCCAACTACAACAACTGCCGATATACATATATAGATAAATGTGCGTTTTGGATAAGCGTTGTGGTGAAGTAAAAGAACCAGCGTTCCAATAGAAATATAATAAATAGGAATGCCAAACACACCGATTAAGTAATACTCACCGTGATACAACATGCCATTTGCATCTACTCCAAAGTAGAAATAGTAAAACTGGTTTACACATAATGCAATCACATGTAACACCAACAGGCATCGGTTAAACACAGAAAGTACTTTTAATCGTTTGTTATCAACATAGGAATCCACGTACAGAGTGTACGCAAAAGAGGCAATGCTAGTGGCCAAACAACTAATAGTATTAAAGCCCATGGTCATTCCCGGTCGAAACAGGGTCCCATTGAACTCCATAAAAGAAGCCACTGCATCAAAGAACGCCGCAATCACTGTCAAAATATTAAAATGACGGAAGGCATTTAAAGTAGGATTATCTTTTGGATAGCGAACCTCCAAAAAAATAATCATAATAATACCGAATCCAATGGCGGCAACCGTATATTGAGCATTAAAATGCGCTAAATCAAAATCTAAAACATTCGAGTCCATATTAGCAGTCTCCCCCTTGCTAATCTTTTGTCAATCTAGGTCATTTATCATTATAGTAATTTTTGTTAGAAAAGTAAACATTAAGCGTTGCGCTGTGTATTTAAAGTATTTATAATTAACACGGAGGAAAAATCATGAAAATAACCATTGAAACAGATGATAAAAACGTATATACCGACTTTGTTTCTCCAAAGGAAGTATCCAGTAGCAATGCTACTTCAGAGACAACTTCTGCTACTTCAGAAACAGACGCTAGCTCTTCCGTTTCGGATGAGTTTTCTTCTATGTTAAATACAGCAGTAGATAATATCGCCAGTTCAAAAAGTTCTGAATCATCTCAAACTACAACAAGTATGACCTTAACAGAAATCTTTCAAAAGGCTTCTGAAACATATGGCGTAGATGTAGAACTTCTAAAGGCAGTAGCACAAAAAGAATCCGGCTTTGATGCTTCCGCTACTTCTTCTTCCGGAGCTATGGGTATTATGCAGTTAATGCCCTCAACCGCAGAAGGTCTTGGAGTAACAGATGCCTACGATCCATATCAAAACATTATGGGCGGAGCCAAACTGCTATCCGACCTGTTAAAAAAATACAACAACGATACCTCTCTTGCCCTAGCTGCTTATAACGCAGGTAGTGGAAATGTAGATAAATATGGTGGCATTCCACCCTTTGCCGAGACACAAAACTACGTTCCAAAGGTATTAGAATACTATGCGCAAGGGGTAACCATTCCGGCAGATAAGGATATATCTGCTTCCGGCTCAACGGATTATACCGCTACAGCAAATACTCTAAAAGAAGCCCTCTCTGAGTTTTCAAATCATGAGAGTTATGAATACTTTTTAAAGGAATTAGAAAACGAATTGAACGTAGAATCAAGCGATTCTGCAACGGCCTATGAAAGCCTTATGAGTGCTGCTTCCAGAGCCATTACAACCACCATAAATAATTACAAATAATCCTTGACTTTGGTATATCAATATAGTATATTAGTCAAGTCGGTATCGCAGATACCCGATAAGCTGGCGTGGCACAGGTGGTAGCGCACCTCATTGGTAGTGAGGAGGTCACGAGTTCAACTCTCGTCGCTAGCTTCCGAACAGCTACGAGCAACAACGTAGC
>JAILMB010000031.1 GCA_024692825.1 Lachnospiraceae bacterium
TCATATAAGCATCTAAAATGTCCTTTGCAGCTTCACTTCCCACAATACGTGCACCAAACGCAATGATGTTTGCATTGTTATGCTGTTTTACAAGACGAGCTGTAGTAGGATCTGAACAAACTGCTGCGCGAATTCCTGGAACCTTATTTGCTGCAATTGAAATTCCAACTCCTGTTCCACAGATTAAAACACCAAAATCAACTTCCTTTGCCACAACTTTATCTGCAACAGCTTCACCAAATACAGTGTAACTAATGCCTTTGTTCTCGTTGGCTCCTAAGTCAACAACTTCATTTCCCACGGACTCAAGATATTCCTTTACAATGTTTTTCAATTCAATAGCTGCATGGTCATTTCCTAATGCGATTTTCATAATTAACTTCCTTTCCCTTACAATTTATCTTTATTAATAATTTATTTATTTTGGAATATATTTCTTATCGTGGATATTTTCGGAACGCAAGACATCCCTTATTCATTTTTCAATGGTACTTTTTTTACTTCTCCACCGCGTTTTACATAGAACTTATATCCAAGAAGGATTACGGCTTCTATGAGTCGTTTTAAAATAATCTGGATTTCCTCTTTCCATTTCAAAACCGGCTCCACCATAATGGTTCGGATGCCAGCACGGTTTGCTCCCCAAATATCGGTAAAAATCTGGTCTCCTACAAATAGCGTAGTTTCTTTTGTCGTCCCCATAACCTCCATAGCCTTTTCATAGCCTTTTACCGAAGGTTTATTTGCCTTATAAATATAGGCTGTAGCACCGGAAGCCTCTTTAAAACTCTTTACCCGTGGTTCTTTGTTGTTAGACAATAACAAACTTTTTATACCAAGCTCATTCATTTCTTTAAAAAAAATCTTCGCTCTTTCATCTGCCGGAGCATTGTGAGGAACTAGAGTATTGTCCACATCAAAAATAATTCCACGATAACCTAGTTCATATATTTTTTCCAAATCTACGTCATAAATGGACGAAATATAATCGTCTGGATATAACAAACTCTTCATAATTTATTCCTTTTCTTCTTTAAACACCAAGGAAGATTATAGCAGAATTACCACTTAGAGACCACCATCAATACTAACAAATTTATGGCATAAAAAAAGAGTAGTTCTTTCGAACTACTCTTAATACTTCAATTATAATGCAAAGTTTTCTGCACCACGTACCTGTGTGGATTCCTGCTCACTGTTTTCACCAACAAAGAACTGGTACTGCTGGATAGCCTGATCTTTTCTCATATCTGAGATAGCCTTTTCAACATCTAAAGTACGAAGATCACTGTTATCTGACTTTACTTCAAAGTCTTCTGTAGGACGATACTGGTCTGCATAGTCATAACTTCCGAAGGTCTGTTTATTTCTAGCTTCTTTTAAAGCTTCTTCGGAGATCTGTGCAACCTGCTGTTCCTCCTTCACTTCTTCAGTTTTAGGAGTCTCATCCACACGGTTATTATGAACGCTTGAAACGTTATTTACATTATAGAAACCTGAATAAGGTCTGATTCCTGAAATATTCATAACTTTTGAAATCCCTTTCACTTAGTGGTAAGCGCCATATTTCCTTTCACAGTATATATCGTCTACCAGTGTGAAAACTTAACCCTAAAATAATATTTTTATCAATTATTTGTTTAACATCTTATTTAACTCATCTAAGAATGTCTCCACATCCTTAAACTCTCGGTAAACAGAAGCAAATCGAACATAGGCTACTGCGTCGATGTCTTTTAACTTCTCCATTACGATTTCGCCAATACGATCAGACTTAATCTCTTTTTCTTCTGTGGCAAAAATCTCTGTCTCAACTTCGTCAATAAGCTTTGTAATCGTATCCACAGATACCGGGCGCTTATGACAAGCACGTAAAATACCGCCTTCAATTTTCTGTCTATCATATTGCTCACGTACATTATCTTTTTTGATAACAATAAGAGGAATTGTCTCTACCTTTTCATATGTAGTAAAACGCTTTCCACAGTCATCACACATTCTACGACGACGGATTGAATTATTATCATCTGCCGGTCTAGAATCAATTACGCGAGTATTATCGCTTCCGCAAAATGGACATCTCATGATTACTCCTCCATATCCCCAAAATAATGCGTTGCATATTTTTACAAGTACAATATTTAGTATAAACGAGTTTCAACAACAAATCAAGAAAGTTTTCTGACACTTTACACGTTGAAACGGAACAAAATAACATCGCCATCCTGAACGACATACTCTTTTCCTTCCATGCCTACAATGCCCTTTTCTTTTGC
>JAILMB010000064.1 GCA_024692825.1 Lachnospiraceae bacterium
GCTGTCGCTTTTTAAACAGGTAACAGGAGCCAAGGGGCCATCTAAGAGTTCTATGATTTCACCAATGCAATATTCTGTTGGCTTTTTAGAAAGTTTATATCCGCCGCCTCGGCCGCTTGTTCCTACAAGTAGTTTAGCTGCGACCAAATCTTTTACAATAATTTCAAGATATTTTTTGGAAATATCTTGTCTTTGCGCAATATCTTTTAGTGGAATATATTTTCCCTCATCGTGTTCTGCAATATCTAATAATACGCGAATAGCGTAGCGTCCTCGTGTTGTTATCATAAAAGTCTCCTTTCATACATTTACCATATTATACAGTAGGTAAATATGTAAAACAAATATTTATTATTTAAAACCTATAGACATAGTAGGTAAATAGGAATATAATTCTCCTACAAATTGAAAGGAGATAATCTATGATTTATGCAGATAATGCGGCAACTACAAAAATGAGTCAGGTTGCCTATAACACAATGACAAATTTGATGAAGGAAATATGGGGAAACCCTTCTAGCTTATATACAAAAGGTCAGGAGTCCAGAGAGGTTTTAGAAAAAGCCAGGGAAGAAATTGCTGGTGTGATAGGGGCTAATGCCAGAGAGATACTGTTCACATCTGGAGGAAGCGAATCCGATAACCAGGCAATTTTATCCGCTGCTCGTATCGGTGCCAGAAAAGGAAAGAAGCATATTATATCAGATGCTTTCGAACACCATGCAGTGTTACATACCCTAAATCGATTAAAAGAAGAAGGATTTGAGGTAACACTTTTAGATGTTCATGAAAATGGTCTTATAAAGCCTAAAGAAGTGAAAGATGCTATCAGAGAAGATACCTGTCTGGTGACGATTATGTATGCCAACAATGAGATTGGTACCATTCAGCCAATTAAAGAAATTGGAGAAATTTGTAAAGATAAACATGTGATTTTCCATACAGATGCAGTGCAGGCCGTTGGACATATTGATATTGATGTGGAAAGAGACAATATTGATCTACTTTCTGCTTCTGGTCATAAGTTTAATGGACCAAAGGGAGTGGGATTTTTATACGCCAGAAAGGGAATTAATCTTTCCAATTTAATCGAAGGTGGCGCCCAAGAAAAAGGAAAACGTGCAGGTACAGAAAATGTTCCGGCGATTGGCGCAATGGCAGCGGCTCTTTGCAAGAAAAAAGAAAAGCTTGAAGAAAGTTCTTCCTATGTTTCTAAGATGAGAGACAAATTAATTGAAGGATTAAGCAAAATTCCTCATAGCGTGCTTAATGGAGATGCAACCCAAAGACTTCCGGGAAATGTAAATTTCTGTTTTGAAGGAATTGAGGGTGAATCTCTTCTTTTACTATTAGACGATAGAGGAATTTTGGCAAGCTCAGGTAGTGCCTGTACCTCCGGTTCTCTTGATCCTAGTCACGTATTACTTGCTATTGGTAGAGTACATGATGTAGCACACGGTTCACTTCGTTTGACCATCGATGAAGAGATAACGGAAGACGATATTGATTATATCGTAAAAAATGTAACGGAAGTAGTGGAGTACCTGCGTGGATTTTCTCCAGTGTGGACAGACTTAGTGAGTGGAAAAAGAGAATTTGTATTATAAGGAGGAGTTACTATGGCTTTATATAGTGAAAAAGTAATGGATCACTTTCGCAATCCGAGAAATGTTGGTGTTATAGAAGATGCTAATGGAGTTGGCGAAGTAGGTAATTTGAAGTGTGGAGACATCATGAAGATGTATCTGAAAATAGAAAATGATGTAATAGAAGATGTGAAGTTTGAAACCTTTGGATGTGGCAGCGCTATTGCGTCAAGTTCTATGGCCACAGAATTAATTAAAGGACAGCCGGTAAAAAAGGCAAGAGAATTAACAAATAAAGCAGTAGCGGAGGCTCTCGATGGTCTTCCAGATTATAAGATGCACTGTTCTGTTTTGGCTGAGGAAGCTATAGAAGCAGCGTTGGATGACTATGATAAAAGACAGAAATAATTCATCATTAAATAGCGATAAATTATAGTTATCACACATGATAAATTTTCAGAAATTTCCAAAAGCCTATCAATGCGATAGGTTATTAATATCAACAGATGGAAAGGAGAATACTATCATGAGTAATTACAAGTTTGAAACATTACAGTTACACGTTGGACAGGAAGAGGCAGATTCAGCTACAGATTCTAGAGCAGTTCCCATTTATCAGACAACATCTTATGTATTCCATAACAGTCAGCATGCCAAAGATCGTTTTGGTTTAGCGGATGCAGGAAATATTTATGGCAGACTTACAAATTCTACACAGGATGTATTGGAGAAAAGAATTGCAGCTTTAGAAGGAGGATCTGCTGCCTTAGCTTTAGCTTCGGGTTCTGCCGCAATTACATATACCATAGAAGCTTTGGCTGCAAATGGTGGACACATAGTTGCACAAAAGACTATTTATGGAGGAAGCTTTAATCTTTTGGAGCATACGCTTCCACAGTATGGTATTACAACCACATTTGTAGATGCTCATAACTTATCGGAAGTAGAAGCTGCAATTGAAGATGATACAAGAGCAATTTACTTAGAGACTTTGGGAAATCCAAATAGTGATATTCCTGATATTGATGCTATTTCTGAAATTGCTCATAAGCATGGAATTCCTGTAGTGGTGGATAATACCTTTGGTACACCTTATTTAATTCGACCATTTGAACACGGAGCAGATATTGTGGTTCATTCAGCAACAAAGTTTATTGGTGGACACGGAACTACACTTGGTGGTGTGATTGTAGAGTCAGGAAAGTTTAACTGGAAGGAAAGTGGAAAGTATAAAAATATTGCGGAAGCAAATCCTAGTTATCATGGAATATCATTTTATGATGTGGTAGGATCTGCTGCATTTGTAACTTATATTCGGGCAATCTTATTGAGAGATACGGGAGCAACAATTTCTCCTTTTAATGCTTTTTTATTATTGCAAGGAGTGGAGACACTTTCGCTTCGATTGGATCGTCATGCCGAAAATACAAAAAAAGTAGTGGAATTTTTAAAGAATCATCCGAAGGTGGAAAGAGTAAATCATCCATCTTTAGAAGATCATCCTGATCATGAATTATACGAGAGATATTTTCCAAATGGAGGAGCTTCTATCTTCACCTTTGAGATTAAGGGTGGACAGAAGGAGGCTTGGAAGTTTATAGATGAACTTCAGATTTTTTCTCTTTTAGCAAATGTCGCAGATGTAAAATCTTTGGTGATTCATCCTGCTTCAACTACGCATTCTCAACTATCAGAGGAAGAATTGCTCGACCAGGGAATTAGAGAAAATACCATTCGTCTTTCTATCGGAACTGAACATATTGATGATATTATTGCAGACTTGGAAAGAGGATTTTCGGCCATATAAAAATAGTTTGAAATGGATGTAGAAAGATGGCAAAGGTCATTGTAGGTATGTCAGGTGGCGTGGACAGCGCAGTGTGTGCATACTTGTTAAAACAAAAAGGATATGATGAATCCATCTTAACAAGGAGGTGTGAACAATGAGTAAAAAAGCATGTATGAATTGTATGAATAAGATTTGTTACCTTATGCGTGTTTGTCAGATAGGGAAAGTGACAAGAGCAGTAGGCTTAATACCTATTTGTTCAGAGCAGATACGATGTTATATTTGCTGAACTGATTTTAGATAAGTCACTTACCCGGGAGTTATAGAGAACACCGGGTATTTTTATACTCATCATCAGAAAGATTAAGAAAAGAGCAAATTTATAAATGAATTATGGAGAATGTAAATATTATGAAAAAGAATTATTTTAAGAAACTGCTTACAGGTGCTTTGGCGTTAGGAATGATTGTTTCTGCGATCACAGGATGCGGGGCTGTAAACAACAAGGATCAGGTTGCGGATACAGGATCTACACAGACAGCGAAAACGGAAAGCAGGGTATACAGAACACTGGATGAAATCAACCTTTTCGGCTCTCTCCTCTGTTACAGTGACGTTTGCAAGAATAATATCTACATTTCCGGTCTCAAGATACTCCACTCTGCTGGCGGCTTCTGTTGAAATATAATTAATCTCAACCCCAAGATCCTCTCCGCTCCTTTCCGCAAAATATACATCGTATCCCTGATAATTCCCGTTTTCATCAACATAACCGAAGGGATTCTTATCAGAAAAAACTCCGATATTAATAGTTCCACTTTCCTTGA
>JAILMB010000074.1 GCA_024692825.1 Lachnospiraceae bacterium
CCCATTAGGGCAAGTAACATGGTGAGTGCATATACACGGGCAAATCCATGAGCAAGTGCAATTTGAGTCGCTTCTGTAGCACCAAATATTTTGCCAAATTCTGCTGCAAAATTTGACATAATCACATAGGATACATTTCCCAAAGTAATACTATCGCTATCAAGGATTTCACTATAATTTGTAAATGATCCCACAAGTAAAATCAAAAGTGCATATCCAACCACAATAACAAGAGCAGAAATTACAATTCCCTTAGGGAAGTTCTTCTTTGGATTTTCTGTCTTATCTACAAGTCCACCAACAGCTTCAATTCCACCATAGGCAAAAAGAGCATATACAATAAAAGATAAAAGCATAATTGGACTTCCCTGATATGCTGTATTCAAAGGCACTTGTAATGATTCCATTCCATGAAATGGTTGTTCAAACTGTCCGTGACGAGCAATAATCATAAATATAGATCCCACTACCACAATAATATTTATGGCAAGAACTGCGCTACCTCCAACGGAAGTAACTTTTTTAATTTTATCAATGCCCTTTGTATCAAAGTAGGTCATAATGATAAAAAATACTACAGCCATAATTCCAAGGAGTCTTGATCCTGACAAGAACTCAGATTCAAAAAGAGACCATTTTGATGTAGAGTCTTCACCAAAAATCAAATTTGATACTGGCACCCAGATTCCAGAGGAAACATTTACCATCCAAAGAACGTAAGAGGTGTACCACATAAAGGTTCCTACAAAAGCATACTTTGGACCAACGGACTTATACATCCAGGAATACATTCCACCGATCTCATCACGAAAGGTAGAGCCAAACTCCGCTACCATAAACGCAAAGGGAATGAAGAATAAAATTCCCGCTAGCACAAACCAGGGAATAGCAGCATATCCCATTAAGTAATAGGATCTTGGAATATTGTTAAATCCATACACTGAAGTAAATATCATGAGAATAAGAGACATCAGTCCCAATTTCTTTTCTTTCATCTTTCAAACTTCTTTCTAATATTAATTTGTTGTAACATCATGCTTTTACGCACAACTTTAAAATAATACCACTATTTACTATTGAATTCTACTTTCTTTTTTATTTAATTTTAATAAAAAAGAAACCGTCGAAACGGTTTCTTTTACTATCATCTATGATAAGTATTCGAGTAATTTTTATGAAGCAGCAGATGATTCATTTGCCAGTCCCTCGCGCCATGTTGCCGGCTTAAAATAATCCTTGAGAGGTAAAAGTCTTTTGTCTACATCTACTCCCAAAACAGAGTTGAAGTTGTTGGTTGCCTGCATCTGAGCACCAAATCCTACAATAATAATTATGTCCTCATCTGTATAATACTTTCTTAAACTATCTAAAAGCTCATCTGATACCTTCGTTGGATCCTTTACAATCTGCTGTCCCAATTCCTGAAGAAGCTTCTCATTTTCCGACACCTCAAACTCTGCAGGATTAAGTCCAAGTTCTTTTAAATCACTGATAAAAAATAAAGAGCACAAAAGGCAACCATTAGTGGTTGATACAGAATGTGCATAAATAGTTGCTGCGCGTAAACCTACGGTTTTTTCAAGGCTTTCCCATGCATCATACCAGCCCATAAAAGCCTTGTAGATACCATAATCCTGAAGCATAACCAGCTTCATATTAGTTACCTTTCCTGCTGCCAAAAGCTCTTCATATGCCTTTTTTGCCTCACCTTTAAGTTCATTAGGTTGTTTTAAGTTTACTCTTGCCATTTTTTCTCCTCGCTTATAAATTTTATTAAATTGCTAGTTCCAAAATTTCTATAATTTCTTTGGCACTCAGAGGTAGATAATGTCCTACCGTTCCATTCTTTGTTGCTCTTTGCGCCATGATTTCAAAATTACGATTGTCTATACCAAAACTCGAAAGACTAACCTTAAGTCCAATTTTTACAAAAAATTCTTTTAATTTTTCCGAAAGAATAAAGGCTCTTTCCTCCACGGAATAGTTATGAGTATCAATGCCAAAGACTCTTTCTGCTAAAAGAGCTGCACGCCATGGCTTCTTCTTTGCAATATATTTTGTCCAGGCAACCATAACAATTGCCATTCCTTCTCCATGGGTTATATTGTATTGTGCGGATAACTCGTGCTCGATCCGATGAGACCCCCAGTCTGCGCTTCGCCCGGCATCCAAAAAACCTCCATGAGCAACGGCTGCAAGCCATAATACCTCACCTCTTGCGTTTATATCATGAGGATTTTTTAATAGTCTTTCCGTATTAATCTCTAGAGCTTTTATCGCTCCCTCAATAAGATAGTCTGTTGTATCTGAATATTTTTCATCTGAAAAATATCTCTCCAAAAGATGGGAAAGCACATCTGCAATACCAGCAAAGGTTTGGAAAGTTGGAAGATTCACTGTATATTTTGGATTCATAATTGCGAACTTAGGAATCATTCGATCGTCTTCAAAACCAAGTTTCCACTCTCCATTAGAAAGAATAGCCGCATTGGATACCTCCGAGCCACTTGAAGCAGTCGTTGCAATTACTCCAACTGGTAATACTTCCTTTGGGGATATCCCTTTTTCGAAGAAATCCCATACATCCCCTTCATAAGGAATTCCAAGGGCAACGGCCTTTGCAGTATCAATGGAACTTCCACCTCCTACAGCAAGGACAAAATCAACACCGTCCTTTTTCCCACAATCCACCAGCTCTCTTACCAGATCAATGGATGGATTTGGTACCACATTACCGTTTTCGCTTAACTTGATTCCTAGCTTGGATACTGCAGTTTCTATTACGGAATAAATGCCTAAAGTTTTTATAAAATCTCCGCTATATACAAGAAGTAAGGATTTTACTCCCGCCTCCTTAAGTAACCTCGTTAGTTTATTTTCACTGTCTTCTCCAAAAACAATCCTTGCCGGATTATAATACTCAAACCCGATCATACTTTTTCCTTTCTTACTTTAATGGCACTACAGCGCCTTCGTAATTTCCCTCAATAAACGTACTGATTTCTTCACTCTGTAAGACCTCTACAAGTTTAAGCAATGCCTCATTTTTCGCCTTATCAGGTGTAGTAGCAATAATATTTCCATAGGTAGTAGCTGCAAGTCCATCATTTGCTTCAACTGCAAGTGCCTCCTTCACATGAAGACCACCTTCAATCGCATAGTTGCCATTAATAACTGCAATATCAACATCAGGAAGTGCCGCTACAAGCTGCTCTGGCGCCAGTTCCTTAAATTCAATGTTTTTTGGATTTTCAGTAATATCCTCTACCGTTGCATTGATACCAGCGTCACTTTTAAGAGTTAAAATCCCTTCCTGTTCAAGAAGAAGAAGGGCTCTTGCTTCATTTGTTACATTATTTGGTACTGCAACCACAGCTCCATCCGGAAGATTTTCAAGACTTGTTGTCTTTCCAGCATAGATGCCAAATGGTTCATAGTGAATCGCGCCAATCGAAACCAAATCAGATCCGTTTTCTTTATTGAACTGCTCAAGATAAGGTACATGCTGGAAATAATTCGCATCAAGACTACCATCAATTACACCCGTATTTGGAGTAACGGAATCCTCGATTTTTACAACTTCAAGATTAATACCCTGCTCTTCTAAAATTGGCTTAGCCTGCTCCAAAATCTCAGAGTGTGGAGTGATATTAGCGCCTACCTTTATTGTTACTGTTTCTTCATTTGATGTCTCACTTGTCTGACTCTCATCTGAGCTTGCCTTTGATGTTGATGTTTTACCACATGCTACTGCTGACATTGCAAGTACAAATACTAATGCTAAACCTATAATTCTATTGATTTTCTTTTTCATTCCTTTTTCTCCTTTTTATTATTAAATCTATTGATAAATCCTGCCATTGCATTCCGGATCTGCAATTTTGGATTGTATCCTCTACTTTCTTACCCTTTTTGATAAAAGGTTTCCTCCACTTTGGATTACCATTACCATAACAACTAGTATGGATACGCTTGTCCAAAGAACATCTTTCTCATATCTGTAATAGCCATATTGGAGAGCAATGGCACCTAAGCCGCCTCCACCGATGACTCCTGCCATTGCAGAATAACCAAGTACTGTCGCAATATTTATTGCAGACCCTAAAATAAGCGATGGCGTCGCCTCCGGTAATATAAAATGTAGAATAATATATCCCGGCGAAGCTCCCATTGCGGTAGCTGCTTCAATCACTCCCGGTGAGACCTCACTTAAAGATGATTCCACCATTCGCGCAACAATAGGTATCGTTCCCACCGTAAGAGGCACGATGGAAGCTGCTGTTCCAATGGAAGATCCCGTTAAAAATCTGGTAACGGGGATTAGCAATACCAAAAGTATCAAAAAAGGTATTGACCGACCTATATTTACAAAAAATTCCAATATGAAATTTATTGGTTTGTTGGCTAAAAGACGCCCCTTAAACGTCGCATATAAAAAAACCCCAAGTGGAAGTCCCACAATATAGGAAAAAACTGATGCAAAAAAAGTCATTTGCAAAGTTTCAAAAACACCACTTTCTATTGATTCGATAATGTAACTGCTCATGATCGTTTTACCTCCTGAACACTTAATCCACCTGCCTCAAAAAATTCCGTTATAATTCTTTGGTCCTCTTCTTCTTGTGGAAGTTCAAGAACCATCTGACCATAACCAATGCCACTTACACTTTTCGTATTGGCACTTAGAATGTTGACTTTCTTACCTGTCTGCTCCACCAATTCCGCTATAAATGGTCTGCTGGCTGCAAGTCCATCAAAAACAAGGCGTATCAGTTTACTTGTGGTGCTGGATGGATCAAAGGGGTTACTAGGTAATACAAGCTTTTTTGCCGCCTCTGATTTTGGATTTCGGAAAATTTCCTTTACCTCACCGATTTCAGCTAAATTTCCCTCGTCAATGATTGCCACCCTGTCACAGATTTTTTCCACTACAGACATTTCGTGAGTTATGATTACAATTGTGATTTTTCTCTTACGATTAATCTCTTTTAAAAGTTCCAATATTTCACCTGTCATTTTCGGGTCAAGTGCACTTGTGGCCTCATCACAGAGAAGTACTTTGGGGTCTGCAGCGAGGGCCCTGGCGATAGCCACCCTTTGTCGTTGACCACCGGATAGTCTTGCCGGATATTCTTTTTTCTTATCCTCAAGCCCTACTACCTGTAACATTTCAAGAGCCTTTTTTTGCCTTTGTTCCCTGGGAACGCCGGCAATACGAAGAGGCTGCATCACATTGCTTAACACGCTTCTTTGCTCTAATAAATTAAATCCCTGGAAAATCATGCCGATCTGACGTCTGATTTTTCTGACCTCACTAAAATTAAGTTCTGCAAGATTACTGCCATAAAAACTAACGCTGCCATCAGAAACCTCCTCTAGTCGGTTTAGAGTTCTCACCAACGTAGATTTACCAGCTCCACTCATGCCTATAATTCCAAAAATCTCCCCTTCGTAAATTGACATACTTACATCTTTTAAAGCTACATATTCTTTTCCGTCATTCCTGTAGGTTTTTGAAACCTTAGACAGATTAAAAACTTCCATTGTTAATGCTCCTAACACAATTTTTATATATCGAACAAACCTACACTGAGATATCTATCACCTCTGTCCGGCAAAACAACAACGATATTTCCTTCGTCGATTTTCTCCGCCAATTTAAGGGCTGCAGCAAGAGCTGCACCTGAGGAAGATCCTGCTAAAATCCCTTCCCTGACCGCCAGCAACTTTGACATTGCAAAGGCTTCTTTGTCGTTTACTTTAATTACCGAATCTACATAAGATATGTCCATGGTATCTGCAATAAAATCATTGCCTATTCCTTCAATGTTATAATCCCCATGCTCTCCTCCACCAATTACGGACCCAACAGGATCTGCGAGTACTCCTTGTATATTTGCATCGTGACTTCTTAAATACTTCATAATTCCTGAAAACGTTCCACCGCTTCCAGCTCCTGCCACAAAGTAATCAATCTGCCCATCCATCTGACGATAAATCTCAGGGCCTGTTGTTTCATAATGTGCCAGCGGATTCGCCGGATTATGAAATTGGTAAAAGGAAACAGAATCCGGTATTTCCTCAAGCAATTCATTTGCTTTCTCTTCTGCTCCAAGCATTCCTTTTTCCCGACTTGTATGAACAATCTCGGCGCCTAGAGCCTTCATTATTTTCTGTTTTTCCAGGGAAAACTTTTCCGGAACTGCAAAGACCACCTTGTAGCCTTTATTTAATGCCGCTAAGGCTATTCCGATTCCGGTATTCCCTGCTGTGGCTTCTACTATCGTTCCCCCTTTCTTTAAAACGCCTCTTTTTTCAGCATCCTCAAGCATGTACATTCCCACTCTGTCTTTTGTACTTCCTGCCGGATTCATGAGTTCGAGCTTTGCATATATACCAACATTTTTTTTGACACCCATATGATTTAACTTCACCATAGGAGTATTCCCAATCATTTCCTGAACATTCATATATACATCCATAATTAAGCCCTCTCTTTGGCAGATGCAGTGATTGCCTGCTCTAAATCATCAATCAAATCATCTGCATCTTCTATACCTACGGACAAACGTATCAGTTCATCTACAATACCGACTTCTTTTCGTATGTTTTCCGGAATTGCAGCATGCGTCATACTGGCCGGGTGACATGCTAAAGATTCCACTCCGCCAAGGCTTTCTGCTAAAGTAACAATTTCCAAATGCTTGAAAAACTCCTTGAAGTCATATCTTTCGTTTAGTACAAAAGAAATCATAGCTCCCGCGCCATCGGCCTGCTTATTCTGAATTTCATATCCCGAATCTGTTTTAAGTCCCGGATAATAGACTCGATCGGCATATCCGCTTTCATAGAGCCAAGTCGCTATTTTTTCTGCGTTTTTCACATGTCGTTCCATGCGGACCCCAAGGGTTTTTATTCCTCTTATAATAAGAAAACTATCCCATGGAGCCAGAACTCCACCGATGGCGTTCTGTAGATAATATAGTCTGTCGGCAAGCTCTTTATCCTTTACCACCACAAGTCCGGAAACTGTATCACTATGACCTCCAAGATATTTCGTTCCACTGTGGAGCACTATATCCGCTCCTAGTAAAAGGGGACGCTGAAGATATGGTGTCAAAAACGTATTATCAACGATTAAAAGCTTTCCGGCTTTATGGGCAATCTTTGCCACTGCCTCAATATCTGTGACTGTCAAAAGAGGATTTGCAGGGCTTTCCACATATACTGCTTTCACTTCATCATTAATTGCTGCCTCTGTTTCCTCAAGATTTGAAGTATCAACGATTGTGTAAGTAATATCAAAGTTTTTAAAAACATTATCTAGAATGCGGAAGGTTCCGCCATAAATATTATTTGAAACCACAATTTTATCTCCTGCCTTAAAAAGAGATAAAACTGTGCTGATTGCTGCTAGGCCCGAAGCAAAGGCAAGTCCGTACTCACCACCTTCAAGATCAGCAATCAGTTTTTCCAATGCAGCTCTAGTAGGATTTCCGGTTCTTGAATACTCCCAGCCTCTTGTTTCTCCCAGACCATCTTGCTTAAAAGTGGATGTCTGATATATGGGAATGTTTACCGCTCCCGTTGTTGCATCACCATCTATACCGCCATGTATTACTAAAGAATCCTTTTTTAAACTCATAATTATTTCTCACTTTCTTTTCCCTATAAAAAAAACCCGGGTTATTATTTATAACCCGAGTAAACAGCGTTCCTAAATTCGATTTAGTTTCAACATCGAATCTGTTTTGAGCATACAGACGTAACGTCTATCGCCCCGGACAAACTATTTGCTCGGAAGGTAAACATTTGACAGCAAAACATATTCATACAATTCATATTTCCTTTTATCTGCATTGGTTGTACCTCGCTTCCTATAACTGCCATTTATCATAGCAATAGATTCTGCGTTTGAAAAATTCTTAGTTTTTATCACAGATGAAAACAAAAAACTATCACAATTTCACTTAGTTAAATAAAATTGTTTCACCCCAATCACATAACGCAAAAGGCACCTACCTTAGTTACCTAAGGTAAGTGCCTGATTAAGCGTTACACATTTTTATGCTATTTTCCAACTTACTGCTTGTTTTCTTCCACTGACAAAATTCTTATAAATTCCATCCTGTTGCATTAATTCATCATGCTTACCCTGCTGAACAATCTTACCCTGATTAATAACTACAATCTGATCCGCATGTCTTACTGTCTTAAGTCTGTGGGCTATCATAATAATTGTCTTTTCTCTAGTCAAATTCTCAATTGCGACTGTAAGCTCTTTTTCATTTTCAGGATCCACGTTTGCAGTGGCTTCATCAAGAATAATAATCGGTGCATCCTTCATAATTGCTCTGGCTATTGCTATTCTTTGTTTCTCACCACCTGATAGTGTTGCTCCACCTTCGCCGACAATGGTCTCATAACCATCTGGAAGACTCATAATAAAATCGTGACAACATGCTTTTTTTGCTGCCGCAATCACATCTTCCATAGAAGCTTCCGGTCGACCAAATCGAATATTGTTCGCAATGGTATCTTCAAAGAGATATACCCTCTGGAAGACAAAGCTAAAATTCTCCATCAATGAATCAAAACTATAGTCTCGGACATCTCTTCCTCCAAGTGTTACCTGGCCCGATTTAACATCCCAGAATCTAGCAATTAAAGAAGTAATCGTTGTTTTTCCACCCCCGGAAGGACCAACAATTGCTGTTGTTGTCTTTTCTTTTATATCAAGTGTCACATCATCGATAATTGTTCTATTCTCATAGGCAAAGCTTACATGCTCCAAATGAATATCTCTATTCTCTGGGTGAATCTCTTCACCATTAATATCCATTTGTTCAATAGATCGAATCTCGTCTACAAGATCAACGCCCCTACCTATGATTTTGAGCAAAGCAGTGTATACGCCTGCTAAATCCAAGGATTCAAATATCATAAAGGAACATAACAACATGGTTATGGTATAAGTGAGTTCCATCGTTCCTGTCAGGTAAAAATAAACAGATGCACCTGCAATCACAACTCCAAGCAGTTTACATATAAGCATCTGAACGCCTACTGCAGGTATCGCTGCAATCTCTGCGCTGATATCTGCTTTTGTCTTCCGTTCAATTGCTTTGGATAATTTGGTAGTACTGTTTGAAATAATAATATAATTTCTAATTTCAGCAATGCCCTGGATAAATTCCAAAACCACGCCTACCATATCCTTGTCAGCTTCTATCTTTTCATTCGCTACTTTTTCTACACTGTAGTTTGTATACTTGTTAAAAAAGAAGAATATCAAAATACCGATTACCGAAATAATTCCAATTCTCACATCAAAGAAAAACATTCCGATTCCGATTACTGCAGTTGTGATACTTCCCTGAAGGACCATCATAATTGCCCTCGTTGCTATATCTCCAACC
>JAILMB010000097.1 GCA_024692825.1 Lachnospiraceae bacterium
CATTCGAGACATCATCTCTCCTGCAACACCAACCGTATCCGTAACTTCAGCAGAAGATGTAGCCGTATTTGTAGCACTCTCTGCAATTTCTGCTACTGCCGCATTTACCTGTTCCATAGATTCTGAAATGTAACGAACCATTTCTGCAATATTATCTGCTAACTCGCCAAACTTCTGAGCATCAGATCCATATTCTCGTCCTATAGCAACAAACTTTTCATAGTCTGGTCCTACAGTCTCACGGACAAATCCAAGCAATGCCTGGGAAGAACCTGATAATTGATCAAAAGCAGCCTGAATCTTATTAACGGTACTTTGAATTTCGTCTACTGCAGATTTTGTCTGTTCAGCAAGCGTATTTATTTCTCCTGCAACAACTGCAAATCCTCGACCATGTTCTCCAGCACGAGCAGCTTCAATAGATGCATTCAAAGACAACAAATTGATTTGGCTTGCAATTCCTGCGATGGAATCTGCCATAGTACTGATTTCTGAAACAACCTTTGCAGCTTCTGTAGCTTCTTCTAATTCTCGTCCACGCTCTTGTGCAATAGCAATTGCCTTTTCAGAAGACTCTCTACCTTCTCGTTCAATCTGCTCTGCTTTCTTAGAAATATTGATAACTTCATTCTTTGTATTTCTAGTCTCTTCTGCTAATTTTTCAACAGATTCATTTACTTCGTTTGCGCTTGCTGAAACCTGTTCTGTTGCAGCTCCGGTATTTGTCATAGCATCATTTACCCGCTGCATTGAAGAAGATACTTCTTCAAATCGTGTTAACAAGGTATTTGATGTGTCCGCTAATTCTGTAGATGACTGTGATACTCTATGTGATCCTGTTCCAATATTTCGTATTACATCTGCGTTGTTGTAATACATTTGATTCAAGGAATCTGCCATATCTCCGAGTTCATCGTTACGATTGATATGAAGCGGTTCTGTTGTAAAGTCTCCGGAAGCCAAAATACTTGCAAATTCTTTTACATTAATAATTGGTTTTGACAAGGTGGATGCAAAGATGTATCCGATTACCACTACCATAATAATTGCAATGATTAAAATAATCATAGCGTAAATAAGACTGTCATTGTAAGGCTTTATAACATAATCATAATCTACAAATACAACAATGGTCCATCCTGTAGTTTCATCTAATAGATAAGACATTAAAACTTTTTTTCCATTGTGAGTAGTAACTACATTTCCTGATTCCTTAGACTGTGCCAAAGTGTAATACTCTTCTGATGACAAATCTGTAATTTCACCAGAAGTTAAATCATACTGCTCTTCTGTTGTAGCAGCCAGGGCACCTACTCTATCAAGAATCGTGATATCCATATAGTCTGTATCTAAGGTTTTAATCTCTTCAGATAATTTTGCTAAAGATGCACTTCTTGCTACACCACCAACGATTTGTCCATCTTGTGTTAGCATTGGATCCGCCATATAAACATTGGCTTCCCCTGTGGTTTTTGAAATTGCAACATCAGAAATATATCTGGTTCCTGCCAACGACTGTTTTACATATTCACGATCTGAAACGTCGTTTATTTCATTATCATCACCACGAGCAATTTGCATACCTGACGTATCATAGATAAACAATAGCCCCTCAGAAGAAAATGATTGATTTGCTAAGGTTAATTCTGTATGAGCTAATGCAATCTGCTCTTCTGTCGGATTAACTAATGTAGATGTAAGCATGGTATTTCTTGACAATAAATCCACACCTACAAAGGTATCTTTTACAATAGATAACAAGTCCTCTCGGGCTGTTTCCACCTTTTGTGCCGATAGATCATTCTCCAAATCCATCGTATTACTTTTTAATGATTGAGTTAAAATCAAGGTCATTAATGACAGCGGAATGATACTTAGTGCTAGAATAATCGCAATAAGTTTCAAGCGAATTCCTACTGTTCTGCCTTTGCTTTTGACCTTCTTGTCTGAAACTTTTTTTGCCATACGCTCTCCCTCCAATGACTATTAAAAAATCTGTGACAATTAATATATTCAATTATGCAAACATTTTATCTCATATTATTCAAAGATTCAAACAATTTTATATCTTCTTGTGTAACTTTTATATTGGTGGTCATAGGTTCCTCTCCAGGCTTTGTAACAGTAAGCTCCATTACCGTATCTGCAGGGATTCCACTACCAAATACTACTTGAAAAAAGGATACTGCTTTTGGATGGGCAGCTTGAAAGTTTTTAAACGCTCCCATTACCTTCATCATTTCTGCCGGATTCATTGCCATAACTATACTCTCCTATCTATATCATCATTCAAATCTGTACTGCATCAGTATAACACCATTTTGTTGCGAAGTCATTTTGAAACACCTATAATAATGTTCAGACTTTCATATACATTTCTTTATTATATGGATATTAAAATCGAAATGAGGCTTTTATCTATGAAAAAAGAGTTTAAAGAGGCCATTGAGGACTCACCTATTATCGCTGCAATAAAAGACGATGAAGGTTTAGAAAAATGCTTGGACTGTGACAGCAAAATTATCTTTATATTATATGGAGATATTATTACCATTCCAGCTATTGTTGACAAAGTAAAATCTGCAGGAAAAATCGCTATGGTTCACATCGATTTAATTCATGGACTGCAATCCAAGGATGTGGCTGTGGATTTTATCAAGAAATACACCAAGGCAGATGGAGTAATATCCACAAAAATGACCATTATTCAACGTGCCAAAGAACTCGGGCTTCACACTGTAATGAGATTTTTTGTTATTGATTCCATTGCTTATAACACTATGGAAAAACAAATAAAAAATGCTCATCCAGATGTAATCGAGGTCTTACCTGCCCTCATGCCTTCTGTGTTAAAGCGCATTGTTGATTTTGCAAAATGTCCTGTAATTGCAGGTGGATTAGTCTCAGAAAAAGAAGATGTTATGTCATTATTGGAAGTAGGGGTTTCTTCTATTTCATCTACAAATAATGACGTTTGGTTTTTATAAATGTATTACTTGAAGGGAGAGAATCTATGGATACAAAAGAACAAATCGCAGATCGTATGGGAGTCATCATAAAAACTTCCATTATCGGTATTATTGCAAATGTATTACTGGCAGGTTTTAAAGCCTTTGTAGGAATCATTACCGGATCCATCGCCATTACTTTAGACGCTGTAAACAACTTAAGCGATGCCCTGTCATCTGTCATTACCATTGT
>JAILMB010000153.1 GCA_024692825.1 Lachnospiraceae bacterium
CGGAGCTTAAAGGCAGAAATGTAGCAGTTGTCACAATTTGAGGAATATGATACTCTTTAACATAATGGCTAAAAATAGATTTTTTCAGGAGAAATAAATGGGCGCAGCAGATCGTACGGAAGATGTATTAAAGCGAATCCATGTATTATTTTCCAAAGCGGAACCATACAATGGAAGCAAGAAAAGAGTCATCGTCGAAAAAACAGAAATGATGGATCTTTTAAAGGAATTAAATGAGTGCATGTACGACATGATGGATGAGCATGAGCTTACCGTTGCTAGTCGTGAAAAAGCAGAAAGAGAACAGCAGAAGCATACCGATGAGATGATTTTCGATGCAAGAAAACAGGCAGAGGATGTTTATGCTGCTTCTGTTATATATTCAGATCAGGCTTTATCGGAAATTCAGGATTATATGAAGATGGCAGAAAGTCAGTTAGAAGCCCTTCATGATAGTTTACTTGCGCAAATGAAAGACAAGCGCAGAGAGGTAAAAGCCAATCAGTATGAGTTGAAGTCTCAGTTACAGGACTTTATTGATACTCAAAAGTATACCCGTTTAATAGAAGAAGAAAATATTCGAAGAGCCAAGGAAAAGGAAGTGGCTTCAGATTTACCACCTCAGGCAAATACATATGCAGAAGCAAAGCCTGAGATTAAGGTGAATGCTGAGTACTTTGAAAAGGCAGGCCTTGAACTACCTGAAAGTGAAAAGGCAAAGATGGCAACAGAAGAAGATGCTGCCGCTGCCTTGTCTGCGGACTTAGATGCAGAATATTTTGACTGGAAAGAAGGAGATTCTTCGAAGGAAGAGGAGAAAAAAGACAAAGGCGTTTTCTCTATTTTCTCGAAGAAGGATTCTTAAGTTATAAAGGAAATGAAAAAAGATTGTGAGGTATGAAAATGAAACTTTCTAAAACAGGAATGTATCTTGTAAACGGAACAGAGTTGGTAGCCGATGCACAGGATGCAACTGCTATCGTGGAAAGCAAGTGTGGAGTAAAGACAACAAAGGAAGAGGCAAAGAAAAACACTATTGCCTATGGTATTTTAAAAGACCATAACACTTCTGGAAACATGGATAAGTTACAGATTAAATTTGATAAGTTAACTTCCCATGATATTACTTATGTAGGAATTATTCAGACTGCCCGTGCGTCAGGACTTGAGAAGTTCCCTATTCCCTATGTTTTAACAAACTGTCATAACTCATTATGTGCGGTAGGTGGAACCATTAATGAAGATGATCACATGTTTGGTCTTACATGTGCAAAGAAATACGGTGGAATCTATGTTCCTCCTCATCAGGCTGTTATTCACCAGTTTGCGCGTGAAATGTTAGCAGGCGGTGGAAAGATGATTTTAGGATCTGATTCACATACCCGTTATGGTGCACTTGGTACTATGGCTATGGGTGAAGGTGGACCAGAGTTAGTAAAACAGTTATTAAATCGTACTTACGATATCAATATGCCAGAAGTAGTTGGTATTTACTTTACAGGAGCACCTAGAAAGGGTGTTGGTC
Source organism: Lachnospiraceae bacterium (assembly GCA_024692825.1). Classification (GTDB taxonomy): domain Bacteria; phylum Bacillota; class Clostridia; order Lachnospirales; family Lachnospiraceae; genus JAILEN01. The sequence goes on from JAILMB010000153.1 coordinate 1,526, forward strand.
CTCAGGACGTTGCGCTTGCCATTATTGGTGAGGTATTCGACAAAGGATATGTAAAGAATAAAGTAATGGAATTTGTGGGACCTGGTGTCGCAAACCTCTCTGTTGATTTCAGAATTGGCGTGGATGTTATGACAACAGAAACTACATGCCTTTCTTCTATCTGGAAGACAGATGATAAGGTTCGTGAATTCTATGATATTCATGGTCGTGTAGAAGAGTACAAAGAGTTAGCGCCAGGCGAAGTTTGCTACTATGACGGAATGATTGAAATTGATTTATCAGAAATCAAACCAATGATTGCTATGCCATTCCACCCTTCAAACACATATACCATTGAAGAGTTAAAGAATAATCTTTTAGATATTTTAGATGACTGTGAAAAGCGTGCAGCAGTTTCTTTGGATGGTCAGGTAGACTTTACCTTAAAAGACAAGGTGCGCAACGGAAAATTATATGTTGATCAAGGAATCATTGCCGGTTGTGCCGGCGGTGGATTTGAAAATATTACAGATGCAGCTGATATCTTACGTGGTGCATCAATTGGACCGGATGAGTTTACACTTTCTGTTTATCCGGCAAGTACACCAATTTACATGGAACTTGTAAAGAATGGAGCTGTAGCTGATTTGATGGCAACAGGTGCGATTGTAAAAACAGCATTCTGTGGTCCTTGCTTCGGAGCTGGAGACACTCCTTCAAACAATGGATTTTCTATTCGTCATTCAACAAGAAACTTCCCTAACCGTGAAGGTTCTAAGTTACAGAATGGCCAGATTTCATCTGTTGCACTTATGGATGCTCGTTCTATTGCAGCAACAGCAGCAAACAAGGGCTACTTAACTGCTGCAGACGAAATCGATGTAAACTATACAAAGCCAAAATACTTCTTCGATAAAACAATTTATGCAAACCGTGTATTTGATTCAAAGGGTGTGGCAGATCCTTCAGAAGAGATCAAATTTGGTCCAAACATCAAGGATTGGCCTGCTATGAGTCCTTTGCCAGAGCATATGATTTTGAAGGTTGTTTCTGAGATTCATGATCCTGTTACAACTACAGATGAATTGATTCCTTCAGGAGAGACTTCATCTTATCGTTCAAATCCTTTGGGATTGGCAGAGTTTACACTTTCAAGAAAAGATCCTGAGTACGTTGGTCGTGCGAAAGAGGTTCAGAAGATTCAAAAAGCCATTGAGGCAGATACCTGTCCTGGAGAAGAATCACCTGAGTTCCATGAGGTGATGGATACCATTCGCAAGACCTATGAAGATGTAAATAGAAATAACATTGGTGTAGGTAGCACTATTTTTGCCGTAAAACCTGGAGATGGTTCTGCTCGTGAGCAGGCTGCTTCATGCCAAAAGGTTTTAGGTGGATGGGCAAATATTGCAAATGAATACGCAACAAAGAGATATCGTTCAAACCTTATTAACTGGGGAATGCTTCCATTCTTAATTGAAGAAGGAGATCTTCCTTTTACAAATGGTGATTATATCTTTGTACCCGATGTGTATAAGGCTGTATCTGAGAAGAAAACAGACATCCAGGCATTTGTTGTTAAAAACGGAGAGTTAAAAGAGTTTAACTTACAAATGGGTGAGTTAACAGATGATGAACGTGAAATCATCGAGAAGGGATGCTTGATCAACTACTACAGAGCACAGTAGTTTATGATATGAGGGTATGAAATAAGGGAGATTTATTTCTGCGAGGTAAAGATATGGAAGGTAAACAGGAAAAATACGACAAAGAATATGCACAAAGTATGGTGCGACGGTTTCTACCATTGGCAATTGTTGCTATTGTAGCAGCTGTTGGAATCATTATTTTCTATTTCTGTGTAAAACGCTATGCAGGACTAAAGGAGGGGCTTGATGTAATTACAACAGCCCTTTTCCCTATTATCATTGGCTTTGTGTTGGCCTTTTTAATGAACCCCATGATGATGGTGTTCGAAAGAAAGATATTGCCATTCTTTTTGAAGAAATCAAAGAATGAACTACGCACAAGAAAAAATGTGCGTATTCTAACTACCCTTATTTCAATGATCATCCTATGGGGGATTATTATTCTGTTTTTTGTGTCGGTATTACCAGAGCTTTACAATACCATTGCTTATTTGGTAAACCACATCATGGAACAAATCTATGGAGTACTGGATTGGGCCAATGAGATTACCGGTGGCCGATATGAAGAGCAAATATTAGGGGCCAAAAATGATGAAAAGATCATGACAGGCATTAACAACGTTGTGGAATTGGCAAAAAGCTATTTTAACGTTGAAGATCAAGACCAGTTAATTGAACTGGTTACTAGTGTTGGACTCGGCGTAGGAAGATTTATTGTCAATATTTTGATTGCCATTTTTGTATCTGTTTATGTTCTTCTTGAAAAAGAGAAGTTCAAAGGTCAGGCAAAGAAGCTTGTGTATGGATTTTTCCCTACAAAAGCCGGAAATGTCGTTATGGAAGTATTACGTAAGACCAATGATATTTTCTACGGATTTATCATTGGAAAGATTATAGATTCTTTCATCATCGGTGTCATTTGTTATGTGGTAATGCAAATCATAGATATGCCATATCCACTTTTAACATCTGTAATTATTGGCGTCACCAATATTATTCCTGTCTTTGGACCATATATTGGAGCAATTCCAACTGTAATAATTATTTTCCTAACAGAGCCAAGAATGGGAATTTACTTCCTGATATTTGTATTAATCTTACAGCAAATTGACGGAAACCTTATCGGACCAAAGATTTTAGGAGACTCCACTGGTATCTCTTCCTTCTGGGTTGTATTTGCCATCGTTGTGGGAGGTTCTCTCTTTGGTTTCTTAGGTATGCTTTTAGGTGTTCCTACAGTAGCAGTGATTTACTATATTTGTGGTAGAATTTCAAGATTTTTACTACGAAAACGGAAGTTGCCGGAGGATACAGGAGATTACATAGACTTGGATCATGTAGATGAAAAAACATTACGACTTATTCCGAAGGATCCAGAAAAAGAGGCTGCTCGACAGAAGGCTAAGACACCAAAATTCTTAAAGAAAAAAGAAGAGTAGTGTGATACACTTGAAGTAATAATAAGGAATTCATCTGAGGTGGAAACGTGGATCGAAACGAATATAAGGCAAAAATAGAAGAAATCCGAAAACTCATTCAGAATAATCAAAAAGAAGAAGCATTGGAACTTTTAAGAGAAGAAAACTGGAAAAAAGTTCCCAATGTTAATATTTTATTGCAAGCAGGAGAGCTATTTGAGGCTTGTGGAGATTTAGCGGAAGCAAAGGATTTGCTGGAAATCGGGCATGAGCGTTCCCCTATCGGACGTATGATTATTTTCCGCTTGGCTATTTTAGCAGTTAAGATGGGAAATCTAGAGGCTGCTTCAGATTATTATGATGAATTCGTAGAAATCGCGCCTCATGATAGTTTGAAGTATGTAATTCGTTACGAAATCAATCAGGCGAAGGGTGCAGATAACGACACCTTGATTTCTATCTTAGAGGAATTAAAAGCTCATGATTTTATGGAAGAGTGGGCATACGAATTGGCACATCTCTATCACAAATCAGGAGTGGTAGATAAATGTATCGATTTATGTGATGAGATTATTTTATGGTTTGGAGATGGTCCATATGTGGAACGTGCTCTAGAGCTTAAGATGTTGTATCATCCTTTGGATAAATCCCAGGAGGATAAGTATCGTCAGATCCAGCAAAAGAAAGATGGCATTACTGAGATTCACCCGGGAGAAGAATTTGGTACCAGTGAAATCCTACATAAACCAATTCAAATTCCAGAGGTAGAGGTTTCTGCTGACAAGTATAACACGGTAAATCTACAGGCAGAAATCAAGAAAAATATTGAAGAAATTATGCAGGCAACCGAGTCTGCTGAAATAGATGAAAACCTTGAGGCAATTAAGGGATTAGTGGAAGATCTGCCCTTCCTTCAGATTCAGGAAGAAGAAAGCGCTTCTGAAACAGAGGAAAAGCAACAAGAGGATAAAAAGCTCGATGAGACCTTGAAGTTGAATTTCCAGGAGTATTTAACAGAAGCTCATGACGGACAGGTTAGCTTTATTTTGCCAGAGGATTCAGGTGAGCGAGAAACACCAATTCGAGGACAGATGACCATCGAAGATGTCATGGCAAACTGGGAGAAGACCAGAGCTGCTGCGAAGGCTGCATTAGATGAAGCAAATCAAATGAAGTTTGAGCAGACGAAGGCAAAGGCCATTTCTGAGGCGACACAGATTATGGATCGTTTGGAAGAGGCATCGCCAAAGCTGGATGCAGGTATGAGTCCTCAGGATTTAATGAAAGAGGAGTATCTTTCTAAAGAGGCAGCATCTGAGCCAGAGGAAATAGCATCTGAGCCGGAGGAAATAGTATCTGAACCGGAAGCAACTGCTTTTGAAGAAGCTGCTTCGGAAGAGACAGAGGAGTCAAAAGCGCTGAAGGAGAATCGTACCTTTAGCATTCCAAAGATAGAAGGAGCTGGAGTAGTAACAGGTGTGGGATTAGAAATACCTGTAGTATCTGCAGCAGAAGTGCCTGGAGTTTCTGTTCCAGAAGCATCCTTACCAAAGGTGGAACATAATCTTGAACATGAAGTTCCAGAGGAAGAGCTAAGCGCTTGGACACCAAACGAATTAGAGTCAGAAGAACAGTCTGAGGAGTCTACACAAGGGGAGTTGCTTGAAGAAACAGAAGAGGATGAAATGGAAAAGGCAACACAAATCGTAGCAGACTTAAATAAAATGCTTCAAAATGAAATCGATCGTATTTCCGGTGATGGAGAGACAACAACGAATGTTGCACCAGAAGCACCATTAGAGGAAGCAGATGAAGAATTAGAACTTCCAAAAATCGATATATCTGAGGAACTTTCTTCTGATTTTGAAAGCGAAGAGATTTCAGACGACTTGGAAAATGAGGAAATCTCGGAAGATTTAGATGAAGAAATTTCCCAGGAAGAGAGAGATTCGGAAATGCTTCTTGCAGATTCCATAGCAGAGCTTATGGAAAAGGATAAAGAAGATACTTTTGTAGAAGCAGAATTAACGCCGGAACAAAAGGCGGAAGAAGACGCAATTTACAATGGTAAGACCATTGATTTAGGCCGTATGGCCCCAGATGTTTCTCTTGAAAAGGAATTGGAAAGAGAAGTATTAGAGCAGGAAATGCCACAAATGGAATTGACTGCAGATGAAAAGGAAATCTTTTCTTACTTTATACCGATTGTTGGTATGGAGAAGAATTTATGCCAGGTCTTAACAGGAGTTCGAGCAAGATTATCCGGCTCTAATTCCGTGAAAACCGGTAATATTTTGATAGAAGGTGGAAAGGGAAGTGGTAAAACCACCCTTGCAACAAACATTATTAAGGTATTACAGGAAGAACTTGGAAAGCCTTCAGGAAACGTTGGAAAGATTGATGGAAAACGTTTAAATGAAAAAGATATTAAACAGTTATTTGCTGCAGTGGCAGGTGGATGTTTAATCGTAGAAAAAGCTGGAGATATCAATATTGAAAGTGCAGTTACCTTGTCATTACTTATGGAAAATGATGACACGGGTATGCTAGTAATTTTCGAAGATACAAAAGAAAATCTAAAGAGACTTATGAATACAAATGGTGAGCTTTCTAAAAAGTTCACAGAAAAGATTCGAATTCCAGTGCTTACAATTGATGAGTTAGTGAATTTTGGAAAGACCTATGCGCTGGAGTTGGGGTACAGCATTGATGAATTAGGTATTTTAGCTCTTTACGATAAGATAAATATTCGTTTTCGTCCAGATCACCCGGTATATATTACAGGGGTGAAGGAAATTGTAGACGAGGCCATTGATCATGCAGAGCGCGGAGGAATCGGAGGGTTCTTCGGTAGACTCGGCGGAAAGCACTATGATGATGAGGGCAATTTAATCTTACAGGAAAAAGATTTTCAAGAAGAATAGAATAGAGGGGATAAGATATGAGTAATTTTACAGAGCTAGACAGTTATTTATTGGGACAGGGTACTCATTACGATATTTTCAAAAAAATGGGTGCTCATGAAATGACTGTAGATGGAATAACAGGAACTTGTTTTGACGTGTGGGCACCTCACGCAGAATCTGTGGCAGTCATTGGTGAATTCAATGATTGGAACGAGACATCTCACATGATGGAGCGTGTAGCACCTGTGGAAATGGGTGTATACGAAACCTTTATTCCAGAAGCAAAAGAAGGGGATTTGTATAAATTTTTAATTTATACACCAGAAGGCAAGAAGCTATACAAGGCAGATCCATTTGCAAATATGGCAGAGCTCCGTCCTGAGACAGCATCGCGCATTGCCTCTGTCGAGGGATTTAAGTGGACAGATAGTGTCTGGATGAAAAAGAGAAGCACCGGTGGAAACTATTGGGAAAAACCAATGGCAATCTATGAAGTGCATCCGGGTTCATGGAAACGTCATCCTGGTAGATTGGATGACGGTTTTTACACCTACAAGGAGTTCGCTGAGAGTTTAGCAGATTATGTAGTAGACATGGGCTATACCCATGTAGAATTAATGGGCATTTCTGAATATCCTTATGATGGTTCCTGGGGATATCAGGTAACAGGTTATTATGCACCAACCTCTCGTTATGGAACACCAAAAGATTTTATGTATTTGGTGAATTATCTTCATAAAAAAGGAATTGGTGTTATCTTGGATTGGGTTCCGGCTCACTTCCCTAGAGACGCACATGGTTTAGCTGATTTTGATGGCCAGCCATTGTATGAATATGCAGATCCAAAGAAGGGGGAGCACCCTGATTGGGGAACAAAGATTTTTGACTATGGAAAAAATGAAGTCAAGAATTTCCTTATTGGATCAGCCATCAATTGGGTGGAGACCTACCACATTGACGGGCTTCGTGTAGATGCTGTGGCATCTATGCTTTATTTAGATTATGGAAAAGACGATGGTCAGTGGATTGCCAATGAATACGGCGGCAATGAAAACCTTGAAGCCATCGAATTCTTTAAACATATCAATACCTTGATTACAGGCCGTTACAAGGGTGTGGTTATGATAGCAGAAGAATCTACCGCATGGCCGAAAGTAACAGGTCCTGTAGAGGATAATGGACTAAACTTTTCTTACAAGTGGAATATGGGATGGATGCATGATTTCTTGGATTATATGAAATTGGATCCATACTTTAGAAAAGATAATCATCATAAAATGACCTTTGCTATGAGTTACAATGAGGCTGAAAAATACATTTTAGTACTGTCTCATGATGAAGTGGTTCATTTGAAATGTTCAATGATTAATAAGATGCCAGGCTTAGAAGAGGACAAGTTTAAGAATCTAAAAGCCGGCTATGCGTTTATGATGGGTCATCCTGGAAAGAAGTTGCTTTTCATGGGCCAGGATTTCGCTCAGTACCAGGAATGGAGCGAGAAACGTGAATTAGATTGGTATCTGTTAGATAATCCAAATAACAAGGCTATCAACGATTGGATGAGAGACTTGCTTCATATTTATACGAAGTATCCTTCATTATACGAGCAGGATACAAGCTGGAATGGATTTGAATGGATCAATGCCAATGATAATTACCGCAGCATCTTTAGTTTTGTTAGAAAGAGTTTTTCTGGCAAAAAGAATTTGCTATTTGTAATTAACTTTACGCCAATGGCTTATGATGATTATCGAGTGGGAGTGCCAGAGAATAAAAAGTTAAAGTTACTTCTAAATAGTGAGGATAAAAAATTCGGTGGATCAGATACAAAACGACCGCTGAATTACACACCAGAGCACATGGAATGTGACGGAAGAGAGTATTCTATTGCATATCCATTACCAGCTTACGGAGTCGCTGTATTTACATATTAAAATACCCAGGGGAGTTCTAAGTGGGACGCCCCTGGTTTTTCGTTAGGAAGATATATGGAAGAATTAGAACAGTTTGAAAAATTTAATCAGCCTATTTCAAAAAAAACCCGAAATATCCTTTTGGTGGCAATCGCTATTTGCATTATTGTGGCCTATAGTTTGTATCGCGTGTTTGCCAGCTTTGATGATTTTGAAGTGACGGCTACGATAGAGCAAAAGGACGCAGCGCAAACCAATTATATGGACTTTCAGGAGAACCTTCTTTCTTACAGCAGAGACGGTGCCTTTTATACGGACTATTCTGGAAATCTAATCTGGAATGAAACCTATGAAATGACAAATCCCCAGTTAGAAAGTTGCAGTGACAAACTTCTTATTTATGATAAGACAGGTACAAAGGCACTGATACAAGGTGTAACCGGAAATATTGGAACCGTAAATACCACATTGCCCATTGTAGACGCAGATGTTTCTTCAAATGGAAGGGTTGCTATTTTAATGCAGGAAAACAATACGGGATATTTATCCTTGTATGAATCATCTGGTGAAGTGGTGGCTTCCGGTGAAGTGCATACAGAAAATACCGGCTACCCGGTTTCTCTTGCTCTTTCCGCAGATGGAGAGAATCTAATGGTGTCCTTAATCAATATCAATGATGGAGATGTAAAATCTACCATTGTTTTCTATAACTTTGGATCCCCGGGGGAAAAGAAAGAAAACAATATAGTAGGAAATTTTTCTTATTCTGATTTGATCATTCCTGAGGTGGATTATGTTAATAATGATGACGCTGTTGCTTTTGGGGATAAGGAAATTATCCTTTATAGTGGCACAAAGGCACCAAAGGTAAAAGAAGAAGTCTTTGTTACTTCAGAAATGAAAAGTGTATTCCATAATGACAAGTATTTTGGACTTGTTACCACAAAAGATGATGGAACTAACCTTTTATGCGTATACAACATGAATGGAACAAAGAAATATGAAAAAGAAATTAACGCTACGTATACCAAAGTATGTTTCAATAAGACAAATGAAGTCTTATTAACAGATGGGGAAAATGTTACATTATACACTATGTTAGGGGTTAAGAAGTTTAGCTATGACTTTACATCAGGAATTTACCAGATTATCCCCTGGGAAAGTTATAGATCCTACGTAATAATTGAACAGGGAAAAATGGAAAGGATTAGGCTAAAATAAATGACAATGAATTTAATGTTTTTCATAGTATTAATTATACTTGTGTTATTGGGAGTTCGAGGATTTAAAAGAGGAATCCTTGGAATTATTTACGGTATTGTTGCGTGGATTTTTATAATTGTATTTGTTCAATGGGCATCCCCTCAGGCATATAACAATTTAAAACAGGATGAAAAGATTGTAGAAAGTATTTCATCAGGTGTAGAAAACGTTTTAAATAACAAAGCGGATGAAATCACCGTAGAAAATGCAGAAGATGAATTGTCGGAAGAGAAAGTGAATTCTTTAGCTCCATATCTTTCTGATGATACTTTAGAGAAATACAATCAGCTTATGGCAAACTTAGAGGATTTTAAAGCTGTTTCATCCCAGGTTACAGATAGTTCCATGAAACAGGAATTAGATAATCAGGCAAATGAAGCCCTAGACGCACAAAAGGCAATTATTGTAGAAGAAGCAACTGATGTGGTAACGGATTATATCTTACAGGCACTTGGAACTGTTATTGCCGTGGTTATAGGCTGTATTATATGTTCTTTGGTTTGGATGTTTGTTGGATTAATAAATCGTGCTCCAATTATTGGACCTGCCAGTCATTTTTTAGGAGCAATTTTTGGAATATTTGAAGGTTTACTTATTGTTTGGATTATTATGTATGTGGTTTCTATGACACTTTTGACAGATACAGGTGCTAAGGCCTTTCAGCAGATCTCAGAAAATGAGTTTCTTCTATATTTATATAACAACAATATTTTGATGGATTATCTCAAATAATATCCATATCTAGTGTCTGAAAAAATATCTCAAAAAAAAATAAAAAAAGTTTGAAAAGTCGCTTGACACATAGGGGGTATTTTGTTAGTATATTTTTCGCACCCGCTAATGACGGCGGGATGCAAAAAAATAAATTAAAAAAGTTGTTGACAAAGAGTTGAAAACATGATATTCTATCAGAGTTGTCGCTCG
>JAILMB010000161.1 GCA_024692825.1 Lachnospiraceae bacterium
GATGTTCCTATAATAAGGAAAATCATTCGAGCGGTCATTAAAATCGCATTTTTTAATCCCACATCAGAAATTGTAAGAGGTCCAAGTTCTACTAGGGTTTGTCCAGGAGTCATAAATAAATTAAACACTCCCGCTATTACAAGTAAAAGTACAATTCCTCTCAGGCCCTTTACCATATAAGAAAAAGGAACCTTCGATAAACGTATCACCATAATCAAAAAAAGGGCCAAAAAGGCAAAGGAAAAAATATCATTTGCCACAAAGATACTAATTAAATAAATCAAAGTCCCAAAGAGCTTTACTCTAGGATCTAATCTGTGCAAAACTGAGTCTGCCGGATAATATTGTCCAATGGTTATTTCTCGAAACATAATCTATGCATTCATGCCTTTCAGCTTTAAAATTTCGTTTTTCGCTTCTTCAACGGTGGTGGCACTTACATCTACATTCCATCCCCGCTCTTTTAATTCCATCATAAGATATGTAACTTCAGGGACAGCCAAACCAATTTCTTCTAAGTCTTTTACTCTAGAAAAAACTTCCTTTGGTGTTCCATCCATATAGACCTTTGCATCATTCATTACAATGATTCGATCCACATAGTTTGCTACATCTTCCATACTATGAGAAACCAGAATAATCGTGTTCCCCATTTTTTTGTGCATATCGGAAATTAAACCTAAAATCTCATCTCTACCCTTTGGATCTAAACCTGCTGTTGGCTCATCTAAAATAAGCACAGCCGGTTTCATTGCCAATACTCCCGCAATGGCAGCTCTTCGTTTTTGTCCCCCTGACAATTCAAAAGGAGACTGATCGTAATAATCTTCAGGAAATCCAACGCTGCGAAGCGCCTCATAAGCACGAAGTGTTGCTTCCTTATCATCCAAGCCCTGATTTTTAGGACCAAACTTTACATCCTCAAATACAGTTGTCTCAAACAACTGATGTTCTGGATATTGGAACACCATTCCCACTTGAGTACGTAAATCCTTTAAATCATAATCCTTATCGTAAATATCTTGACCATTGTAATAAATGGTACCTTCCGTTGCCTTTAACAGTCCATTTAAATGTTGAATCAAGGTAGACTTTCCAGAGCCGGTATGTCCGATAATTCCGATAAACTGACCATCTTTTATCTCCAGTGATACACCATCTAAAGCTGTCACTTCATAGGCTGTTCCTGTACTGTATTTATATGATATGTTATCCAAGATTAAGGACATTCATAAGCTCCTCTCTAGTCAAAATTCCATCCGGAATATCAAGTCCACTTTTTTTCAATTCATGAGCCAAAAGGGTAATCTGTGGAACATCCATGCGATGAGATTTCAACTCTTCCACTCTGGAAAAAATATTTCTAGGATCACCTTCCATAACTACTTTTCCCTTATCCATTACATAGACATAGTCAGAATCCACTACTTCTTCCATATAATGTGTAATTAAAATCACTGTTACGCCCTTTTTCTTATTCAACTCATGAGCAACTTTTATTACTTCTTTTCTACCGTCGGGATCTAGCATCGCCGTTGGTTCATCTAAAATAATACACTTTGGCTCCATTGCCATAACACCGGCAATAGCCACACGTTGCTTCTGTCCGCCGGAAAGTTTATTCGGAGAATGGGTGTGATACTTCCACATGCCCACAGACTTTAAGGAACGCTCTACTCTTTCCCATATCTCGTCAGTAGGAATTCCCATATTTTCCGGACCAAATCCCACATCTTCTTCAACGATACTTGCAATAATCTGATTGTCGGGATTTTGGAATACCATTCCTGCAGATTGACGAATAGCCAACTCATTTCCTGCATCAGAGGTATCTTTTCCATCCACATACAAGGTCCCATCTGTAGGTGTCAACAAAGCATTAATATGCTTTGCTAGAGTAGATTTTCCAGAGCCGTTATGTCCTAAAATCGAAATAAAGGAACCTGCTTTCACCTGTAAATCCACTTCGTTTAAAGCCACCTGAATGCCTTCAATATTTCCTTCTTCATCTCTTCGGAAGAATTCATGTACTAATTTTTTTGCTTCAATAATATTCATATCTACCAATGCAAGTGATGTAACTCGCCTTCTAATTTCATTTGTGAAAAATCATTCTGTCGTAATGCTTCATATAAAATAACTGCCACAGAGTTTGATAGGTTCAAAGAACGTGTTTCTCCCATCATAGGAATTCGCACACATTCATCCGGGTGTTCCACCAAAATCTCTTCAGGGATTCCTCGACTTTCCGGACCAAACATAATATAAGCGTCTTCCTCATATTTCACCTGGGTATGGACATGCTTTCCCTTTGTTGTCGCATAATAAATCTTTGCATCCGGATTCCTGTCCAGGAAATCCTGCCAGTCATCATAACGTGTCACATCAAGATTTTTCCAATAATCCATTCCTGCTCGCTGCAACGTTTTATCATTTAAAATAAATCCCAAAGGTTCAATTAAATGTAATCTTGTTCCTGTAGCATAACAGGTTCTTCCAATATTTCCAGTATTTCCTGGAATTTCCGGTTCGTATAAAACAATGTTTAAATGTGCCATTATTTTGCCTCACGCAATTCATTAATAAATTCTTCCATTCGATCCAGCGCCAGCTTTAGCTGTTCCAAAGAATACGCATAGGAAATTCGAATAAATCCTTCCCCACTATCACCAAAGGCAGTACCAGGTACAACTGCTACCTTCTTTGAAGCTAAAAACTTCGTAGCAAACTCTTCTGAAGTCATTCCAAACTCTTTAATAGAAGGAAAGATATAAAACGCCCCATATGGTTCAAAGCACTTTAATCCCATTTCTTTAAAACGCTTTACCAGGTAGCGGCGACGACCATTGTATTCTTCTTTCATTGCAGCCACTTCATCATCACAGCTGCGCAATGCCTCTACAGCAGCATACTGGCTTGTCGTAGGTGCACACATAATTGCAAACTGATGAATCTTTAACATTTGTGCAATGACTTCCTTTGGTCCACATGCATATCCAAGTCTCCATCCTGTCATAGCGAAAGCTTTTGAAAATCCATTAATATAGATGGTTCTCTCCTTCATACCTGGAAGAGAAGCAATGGATACATGTTCTTCCTTACCATAGCTTAGCTCTGAATAAATCTCGTCCGTTAACACAAAGATATCGTGTTTGATAATCACCTCTGCAATTGCCTCTAAATCCTTCTTTTCCATAATTGCTCCCGTAGGATTATTAGGGAAAGGAAGCACTAAAATCTTTGTTTTATCTGTAATTGCCTCTTCAAGTTCTTTTGCTGTAAGACGAAATTCATTTTCTTCTTTTAAATTTATAATCACCGGTGTACCATTTGCCAATATAGTACATGGTTCGTAAGAAACATAACTCGGCTGAGGAATCAACACCTCATCTCCCGGATCTAACATGGCGCGAAGTGCCACATCAATGGCTTCACTACCACCAACAGTAACAAAAATCTCTCCGGAAGGATCGTAGTTTAAATCGTACTTTCGATTTAAATATAAGGAAATCTCTTCCTTTAGTTCTTTCAATCCTGCATTGGAGGTATAAAAAGTACGTCCCTGTTCTAAGGAATAAATAGCCTCATCTCTTACACGCCAGGGTGTATCAAAATCCGGTTCACCTACACCTAGAGAAATGGCATCATCCATTTCACTTACAATGTCAAAGAACTTACGGATTCCAGATGGTTTAATCGTAACAATTGTATTTGATAAAGGATTTCTCATAGTGACATTTTCATCCTTTCATCATGTGGTTTATCTACTAAAATAGTTCCTGCCTCTTTGTACTTTTTCAAAATAAAGTTTGTTTTTGTACTTAATACGGAATCCAGTGTAGAAAGCTTATTAGAAACAAATTCTGCCACTTCACGAAGGCTCTTTCCTTCAATAATTACCATGAAATCAAATCCACCGGAAATCAAATAGACAGAAGAAACCTCTGGGTAGTTGTAAATATGATTTGCCACCTTGTCAAATCCCATTCCTCTTTGAGGTGTAACCCTAACTTCAATCATACCAGTTACTTTTTCTACTCCAGCCTTATCCCAGTTAATCATAGTATGATAGCCTGCGATTACATTTTCTGCTTCCATTGCTTCAAGTTCATTCATAACTGAAGCTTCGTCTTCACCTAATACTGTTGCCAAATCCTTTAAGTCGATTCTGGCGTTTTTTTCCATGTAGCTTAAAATCTTTTCTCTCATTTTTTCCTCCGTTTATTTAAAAACCTTATACAGTTCATCTGTTTTTGGCGGTTCTAAAAATCTTCTCTCATCATCACGAACAATCACACGATCATTTCCCGGAAGGGTCTTTCCAATAATCGTAGCATAAACTCCGGCCTCTTCGAGCGCCTTTTTCATTCCTTCTCCATCCTCACAAACCATAAGCATAGAGCCGCTAGAAATAAGTTGATATGGATTGATATCGAAAAACTCGCAGATTTCAATTGTCTCCTGTTTTACGGGAATGGCTTTTAAATCCACTTCCAATCCGACTTCAGACGCTTCTCCAACCTCCCAAAGGGCTCCAAAAATTCCACCTTCTGTCACATCATGCATGGCCGCCACTCCAAAGTGGGCCGCCGTCAATCCATCAGTTAACACAGAAAGCATGGAATCAAAGTTCTTCGCTCGATCTACGATGGATGCCGGAAGTTTTGTCAAAAGTTCCGCTTCCTTTTCCTTTGCAATAATAGAGGTTCCTTCAAGGCCGATCCATTTTGTCATTAAAATATCCATACCAGGCTTTGCTCCGGCGGTAGAAACCAGTTTTCCTTTTTTCACCTTACCCACTCCGGTCACCGAAATAAGCGGTTGATTTACCACATCGGTCACTTCCGTATGACCACCCATAATTTGGACATTCGCCTTGGCACAGGCCGCAGAGACCTCACTCATAATTCGTTTTAATACGATTTCTCTACTATTAACAGGAAGCATAACCGTCAGTAAAATTCCGATTGGCTCCGCTCCGGCGGAAGCGAGATCGTTTACTGTTACAAGGACAGCTAAATCACCGATGTCTACTGTTGCCCCTGTAATAGGATCTGTTGACATTACTAAAATTTCATCTTCTTTTAATTGCAGGGCAGCACAGTCTTCCCCTACGCCAGATCCTAACAGCACTTCTTCTCTTCGTTTTGTAATTTGTTTCATTACGGAACGTTTTAACACGTTCTCAGGTACTTTTCCTTTTTCCATGGAATCTCTTTTCTCTTATTTACTCAAATCAATATTTTACCATAGAATTTCTATAAAGTTAAACTTCTTTTCATGGTGAAATCATTGAAATTCAGTGCTATTTCCTTTATATTTTAGTAAGAACATGCAAAAGGAGAAAATCAATGGCTTTCCCGTTTCTTACTATATTTATGATTTTTATTATCTTCTTGTTTATTCGTTTTACCACTTTAAACAAAAAACAGGAAGAAACATACAACAACTTTTGGGATAAAGAGCAGGATGCGGAAAATACTCCTACAAAGGATATTTCCAATTTACCATACATAAAGATTCCCCTTTCTTCCCTTCCTATGGGAAAATGGGATGATGATGAAATTCGAATGATTGAAGACAATATTACAGAACTTTCTACCAAACGAATTTTAAATCTCACCGGCAAAACAAATACAGAATTAAAATTAGAATATGGCACCGCCAACTTAAACGTGATGTCGGAAATCGGTGAGAACTATAACGAATTAACCATTCTACTTACCGACTACGGCAAAGCCCTTATGCAAAAAGGCGACTATGATTCCGCAGCCAGTGTCTTTGAATATGGTGCTGCGATTAAAAGTGATGTTTCTTCCAACTATATGCTTTTAGGCGATTGCTACATCGCACTTCATCAGGCAAGAAAAATTGAAGCAATAAAAGAGCAGGTACTTTCCATGCACCTGCTCCTAGAATATAAAATTATTTCTTATTTGGATTCCTTAACCCCAAACACGGAAGACTTTGAAATGAATACTTCCTCTGAGGAATCTCAAAAATAAAACTATTTTTTCACTTTGCACAAATCCTGAAGTGGGCAAATATCACACTTTGGATTTCTGGCATAACAAATATCTCTACCAAAGGTTATAATTTGGATATTGTATAAAATCCAATGATCCTTTGGTAGTTTTTTCATTAAATCAAATTCTACCTTCTGTGGATCATCTTCCTTTGTTAATCCCAATCGTTTTGAAATGCGCTTTACATGGGTATCTACCACCACACTTGGCTTGTGGTAAATATTCCCCAAGATTACATTGGCGGTTTTTCTCCCAACCCCGGGAAGTTCGATTAGCTCCTCTAAGGTATCCGGCACTTCTCCACCATGTTTTTCTAAAAGCATTCTGGCACAGGCAATAATGTTTTTTGCCTTATTGTGATAAAAGCCGATGGAACGAATATCTTCTTCCATTTCTTCTACAGAAGCTAGGGCAAAGGCATTTAGGGTTGAATATTTTTGAAATAAATCCTTTGTAACAATATTTACTCTTGCATCGGTGCACTGTGCACTTAAAATAACAGCGATTAGAAGCTGCCAGGGTGTCTCATGATTCAAATAACAAATCATCTCTGTACCATAGGTATCATCCAATCGCTTTAAAATTTCTAATGTTCGTTTACTTGCCATAATTAAATCAACGGTAATATTCCTGTAAGAATTACATATATTCCAACTAGCCAAAGAAGAACTGCCCCAAAAGCATAGGCGATTGTCTTCTTTTCAAAACCATAATGATATCCTGTCATGATACCTGCAACTACAACTAAGATAAAACAAATCACCATTGTAACTAATAATACATAAGGATTTGCTTCAATAAATCCACAGGCGCATCCTGCAGCCAATATATAAAACGATGTCACAACGATTAATTTGATATAATTTTTTATACCAAACTCTCTTCTACTTTCATGAACAAATTCCTTGCGAAGTGCCTTTACCACCAGTCTTACTCCTAGTAGAGCAAACACTGCAGCTGCAATAATAGATGCAGTCAGCTTCTCATAAGAAAAGATATTATGTTCATTGATTTCATAGCAAACAATATATCCTCCAAAGAAAAAAACGAGACTAAGCCCTGTTGTAATAGCGCATGCAATAGCTAATGGGCCCTTTTTAATTTCAGGAACCATAGCTCCTTCCACTTCCATCGTGGCAAACACATCCAAACTGATGCCCAAAATAATTACAATACATATTAAAAGATTCATAGTTTCTCCATTCTTTCAAAATCCAAACTAAAGTATATGGACTTTCTTCGTAAAACAAAATATTCAAACATCTCTATTTGTATTTCATTCTAATTTTTCTATCATATCTACTGGAGAATTTACCATTAGAAATACGAAAATATTCACGATATCTTCTATAGGAACATCCATTCCACTTTCTACCCATCCAATAATTACATAGCAAAAGGTATTTGCAAAAAACTTCGCCGTTCGTTCTGCTGTTAACCATGGATAGATAATCTTTTCTTCAATCTTTTCTCTATGAAGCTTGCTAAGAATCAGTTGTGTTACTTTCTGTACCAATATTTCTTTGAAGGAATTTTGTCCCTCTAATTTAACTGCCTTAATATAGAACTCTTTTTCCTTTGCCATTGCAGAAAGAGCATTTGTGACTCCCTCTTTTAACTGCCCTTGATCAATCATCGGATCTAAGGGATCAATCAGTTCTGTTTGGACAATCCACTCCAAGAGTTCATACTTATCCTGAAAGTGATTATAAAAAGTAGGCCGAATAACACCGGCCCTGTCTGTTATTTCTTTAATTGTTATTTTTTCAATCGGTCTCGTCTGTGCAATTTCCTTAAAACTTTCCGAAAGTAAAAGATCAATTGCATTCTTACTCTGTACTGACATACACTCTCCTAAACCATGAGTTTTACGATTGTAAGGTTCCAAGCATTTCGATCTGCCGTTAAATCTAATTCACGTCCATTCGACATAAGTTTCACTGTTGGTCTTAAAGAATATCCTTTGTGATTCTCAATAACTAAAGCCTTCTCTCCATTGGAAAGTTCTACTTCGCATCCAACCGGATAAACACATAGTTCCTGTACCATGGTCTTTACAATTTCCGGATCAAATTCCATACCGCTTCGTCCCATAATATATTCAAGGACTTCTGATGGCAGATAAGCATCATGATAAGGACGTTTTGATGTCATGGCATCATATACATCTGCTGCTTTGATAATTCTAGATATTAAGAGGGTTTCTCTACCATTCTTTCGGCAGGGATAGCCGCCTCCATCGTACCACTCATGATGTTCATACACTGCCTTTGTTACATCAGGATGAAACCTGTAGTTGTCACTTAAAAAGGAACTTCCCTCTCTTGGGTGATCCATCATTCGAATGCGTTCCTCTTCATTCAATCGACGAGGAGCATTTATAAGTTCTGGTGCAACAAAGACCTTTCCTATATCATGTAAAAATCCAGCAGTTACTGCTTTTTGTAATTCTTCTTCTACAAGTCCCATCTTGGCACCTATCACCCCAGATAAGACTCCTACATTTACAGAATGGAAGTACGTATAATTATCATAGGTCCGAACCTCCATTAAATTATATACAACATCTCTATTGTCCAAAACATTACTGACTACATTTTGAACGTTTTCCTGAAAATCTTTTGTTTCAGCCATATCAGATTCGTCTGTAAGCTGTCCAAAGATCTCAGACACTAAATGCAACGACACTTTTTTTACTTCTGGCTGAATAACTTCTTTAATTTCAACATCTTTTGAAAAATCATCCTCGATATAGATTCCGCTGACCTCTAAGAAGCTAATATATGAAATGTTTTCTTTTGATAACCTTGTATGCTTTTCAAGTAGCATGCGACCAGATGCATCCTGCAATTCCTGTCCTAGTATCATGCCCTCTTTTAGCTGGCTAACCGGAAGATATCTCATTTTTTCATCCTATTCATCTAAGGCTACATCCACGTAATAGCCTTTTTCTGTTTTTTCTACTTTTTGAACGGTTCCCTCCGTGGACTTAATCCGTTCTAGTGTTCCATAATTTGCTGACATTGCATATGCATGGCCTAGCATATAATAATAGGAACTTGGTAATTCATACTCTTTTATAGAAAGAACATCGCCTTCCTTTAACAGGCCCGTTCTTTCCATCTTAAATCTCTCTACTCTCATGTTTCGCCTTAAAAGAAATCATCTACGTCTTCTTCTTTTGTAATAGTTGTATCCACAACGCGCTCTGCAACGTTTACATGATGTACCATAAGCATAGATGAAACTCCATCATAAATAAGGAAAAGGCCAAGAAGTCGCATAGCAATTGTTACAATATTAAATGCTACACATACACAAATAATACCAAATACGATGGTAAGAACAGCTCCTGCAATCATCCATCCCCAGCTGGAAGAATCCACGTTCTTTGCAGTGAATGCAAGGGATAATTCTTGAACTCCACTAACCACTAGCACTACTCCGATTACGATAGGAATCAAAGAAACAGCAGTCTGTGGATGAACAATGATCCAAATACCAATAATTAAGATTAGCGCACCTACCAGCAAACCACTGGAGCGATTTTCTTCATTAATGATCTTTGATACTACTTGAATGGCACCAATAGCAACTAATAGTGCTCCCACAACATAGGCAATTAAGTTTGTAACCTGGCTTGGCCAAATCAAAAAAACCACTCCCATAATCACACATGCCAACGCAGATATAGTTATATGTAAACGAATGGATTTTAATTTTTCAATAATATCATCAAACATAACAACATCTCCTTCATATTATAATTGTAGTCTTATTTTCGCTGTTCTCATAATAAAACAATTTCATATTTTTGTCTACGCAACCCCAAAAGTTTCACAGTTTTTTACGAAAGTTTTCATAACCAGAAAATTTTTTTAAAAAACCTCTTGCATTTTTATTCACTCCATAGTATATTGTGTTAGGAACAACTAACGTTAGTCAATGCTAACAAGAAGGAGTCCTATATGTCTATTACGGAAATTATGGAATGGAATTTACAAACAAATCAAGACGAGCGCTTAACTCTTATGATTGGAATGCATTGTGCTCCTCTTCTTATGAGAAGTAAAATTTCCAATATCATGACCATAGACAAATGTGATTTCGCCGGCATTCGAAAGATTTTAAACGAAACCGATATTTGTTATCGATTACTAAAATCCAGAGGAAGTAAGCTGATTCTCTTCTTATACAGAGAACAGGATTTTATCTCTTATCTGTCCTTGCCTGACGTACACTCTTTCCTAGTGTCCCTTGGCTACGAAACAAAAGTCAATCCCATGCATTTGCTAAACCAGCTTGCAAAAAAGATTTTCTTTTATGGGAATGGAGAAATCGCTTTCCCCCATGAAATCGGAATCTTCCTTGGATATCCTCTTTGTGATGTAAAAGGATTTATTGATAATTTGGGACAAAATAGCTTGTACAGTGGTTATTGGAAGGTATACAAAAATGTTGCCGAAACAAAAGCTCTGTTTCAGCGTTTTGAAGATGACAAAGAATTTGTTGTTCATAAAATCATCTCTGGCTATACACTATCTGAACTATTACTTGAATTAAACGAGATGGAAAAAGTTAGTTAAGCTTTTTAGGGGAGATTGGGATTTTTACAAAGAAAGGATGACAGAAAATGAGTTCAGTTAAAATTGTTTATTGGAGTGGTACAGGAAACACGGAAAGCATGGCAAACGCTGTCGCTGATGGAGTAAGAAATGCTGGTGGTACAGCAGAAGTATTACCTGTATCCGCTGTTAGTGCTGCTGATTTAGCAGCTGATAAAGCTTTCGCACTGGGATGCCCTTCCATGGGAGCTGAACAGTTAGAAGAAGGCGAAATGGAACCTTTCATGGCCGAATTAGAAAGCTCAATTGCCGGAAAACAAATCGGTTTGTTTGGTTCTTACGGTTGGGGAAACTGTGAATGGATGCGCGATTGGGAAGATCGCTGCTCTAGCGCAGGCGCAACTGTAGTAAATGGGGAAGGTGTTACTTTCCTTGGCGAGCCTGATGCTGATACTATTTCAGCATTAAATGATCTTGGAGCAGCTCTTTGTGGCCTCGCCTAAATTGAATTAGCCTCCACTATATACTTTTCATACAATACATACTTTTACAAAGAATACCCCTTCTTTGTAAACAAATAGCCTACCGGATGGTAGGCTATTTTTCTTTCTATGTAGTTGAATTTTCTGATTAAATAACTAATCTTTTAATTATGTGATCCATTTTCTACTTACTTGTTTCTTATTAAAACCTTTAGAACCACTTTTCTACAAAGCCTTCTCCCATAGCTTCTGATACATTTCCCACTACGAAGAAAGCACGTTTATCATACTCTTTTACAATATCTTTAATCATTGGAACATCTCTTTGGGTACAGATGCAAAGAAGTACTTTTCGATCACTCTTTGTAAACTCTCCTACACCCTTAATACTTGTAACACCCCTGTCAAGGTCTCTTAGAATATCTGCAGTTATCTCATCCGGCTTATTGGAAATAATCAATGCCATCTTTGCTTTCTTTCCATGATCTACCACATAGTCAATTACCTTACCCATAATAAATACAGAAATAATTGCATACAGCGTCTGTTCTAAGCCAAAGACAAAGGCTCCGACTACTACAACCGCTCCATCCAAATACTCGATCAATCGACCAACCGGAACATGACGTAAGTATTTCGCCAGAGAATTTCCCAACATATCTGTTCCACCTGTGGTAGCTTTTGCAAGTAACAAAAGACCGGTACCGGCACCAAAGCAAATACCACCATAGACAGAAGTAAGCAGTGGATTATCTTCAAAGAAAGAATATTCCGGGAAAACATAGAGTTCTGCCGTCATGATTGCAAAGGCAAGTGCGGTACGAATGATTCGCTTAAATCCCTCTGTTTTCCATGCAAAAATAAAGATTGGAACATTTAACACCAGGTTCGTAACCCAAAGAGGAATTTCAAAGGGTCCAAAATGTACACTTAGGTATCGTACGACAATGGCTAAACCGGAAACTCCTCCTGTAACCATCCCTGATGGATCAAATAAGTATTTTACAGCAAAGGAAACAATGGTCGTTCCCAATACAATAATCCAAAAGTCACGGAAATATACCATGAATCTCTTTTTTGTCATCTTTAATTTTTTTGTTTCTTCCATGTTATCATCTCCAAAATAAAAGCTCCCAACAAATGGGAGCTGTTTGATACGGTATTAATAAATAATCCTCTTTTAAATTTACGTTAGAATATTATCACGCAAACCCGTAGAAATCAAGCTTTTGTATGATATTAATCCGATACATATTCTGGATGTTTCTCGAAAAACTCCTCTGCAAATCGCACTGTCTGCATCGCATCCTTGCAGTAGGCATCTGCCCCTATCATATCTGCATATTCCTGGTTTAAAACCGCGCCACCTACACAAACCTCACAAGGAACCTTTGCCTCTCGAAGGGCTTTAATGGTATCCTCCATAGAAACTACTGTTGTTGTCATAAGTGCAGAAAGTCCTACCAAATGAACCTTTTCCCGAAGAGCTGTTTCCACAATCACTTCCGGAGGAACATCTTTTCCAA
This sequence comes from Lachnospiraceae bacterium, assembly GCA_024692825.1. Lineage (GTDB taxonomy): Bacteria > Bacillota > Clostridia > Lachnospirales > Lachnospiraceae > JAILEN01. The sequence continues at coordinate 12,600 of JAILMB010000161.1, forward strand.
GATCAATCACATCAAAGGAATAATTCTCTAATAAGACCTTCACAATATTTTTTCCAATATCGTGGATATCCCCCTTTACAGTAGCAACAATCACCTTTCCTTTTGACTCACTTTCCACTCCGGAACTTTTCAGTTCCGTTTTAATCACTTCAAAGCAAGCCTGTGCCGCTTCTGCACTCATCAAAAGCTGTGGAAGGAAGATGGTATTTTTTTCAAATCCCTGACCAACAACATCTAAGGCCGGAACAATATATTCATTAATAATATCCAGTGGGTCTGTCTGCTTTGCCAACAACTCTTCTGTCAGCTTTCCACACTTATCCTTTAGTCCCTTTACAATGGCACCACCAAGTGGCGTTTTGGAAATATCAAAGGAACCACTTTCACCTCCAGTAGCCTCCTTGGCATTTTCTCCAAGACTTCCACTTTCAAGTGCTTTTTTTAATTGCATCTCTGCTGACACCGTTCCTGCATATGCATCAATAAACTCCAAGCACTGTTCATCATAGCCCTTTACTGCTAAAAAGGAACGATACACCGCCATCATAGCCTTTGAAGATGGATTAATAATCCCTGCTGTTAAACCATTGTTCAATGCCGCGCTGTAAAATGTGGTGTTGATCAAATCTCTTCGTGGCAATCCAAAGGAAACATTAGATACTCCAAGAACACTGCAGGCACCAAATCGCTCTGTGATTTCTCTTACTGTATCAAGAGTAACTTTTGCTGCAGAAGAATCCGTGGAGATGGTCATCACCAAAGCATCAAAGACAATATCTTTTCTTGGGATTCCCCACTTGTCTGCATTTTCATAAATTTTCTCTGCTATCTTTATTCGACCTTCTACGGAATCCGGAATTCCATCCTCGTCTAGTAAAAGGGATACTACCACACCACCATATTTTTTCACCAATGGAAATAGAGCATCCATCATCTCCTGTTTTCCGTTTACAGAGTTGATCATAGGTTTTCCATTGTAAATACGCATAGCACCTTCCATTGCCACCATATCTGTAGTATCAATCTGAAGGGGCAAAGCACAGATTCCCTGCAGTTCGTAAATTGCCCTCTTTAGCATGGCAGGTTCGTCTATTTCCGGAAGGCCCACATTCACATCCAAAATATGAGCACCATTTTCTTCTTCAGTAACGCCCTCGTTTAAGATGTATTCCATATCGTCATCTACAAGGGCCTGTTTCATTTTTTTCTTACCAGTAGGATTGATTCGCTCACCAATCACGATTGGGCGCTCATTTAAGACTACATGACCCATTCCGGAACTGACTACTGTATCATTACAAACCGCAATGGGATTTGCCTTTAGATTCTTCATGGCAGTTACAAGAACTTCAATATGCTCTGGTGTGGTTCCACAGCATCCTCCAAGGCCTAATACATTGGTGTTTTCCGTGGCAATTTCCTTCATGGTCGCAGCGAAATCATCCGGGGTAACATCATAGTAGGTGATTCCATTTTCCACACGAGGAAGTCCTGCATTTGGATTAACAACGACAGGGATAGAAGAAGCCTCTGCCAAATCATGAACAATGCCTTTCATCTCCTTTGGTCCAAGACCACAGTTAACTCCTAAGGCATCTACACCCAGTCCCTCTAAAAGGGCCGCTACACCTTTTGGTTCTCCACCAGTTAAAAGCTTTCCATTCTCCGAAAAAATAACTGTAGCAATCACAGGCAAATCACAGACTTCTTTTGCTGCCAATACTGCTGCCTTTAATTCGTAGGAATCACTCATGGTTTCAATTAAAACAAGATCTGCACCTGCCTTTGCCCCAAGAGAAATCACTTCTTTATAAATAGAAACTGCTTCTTCAAAATCCAAAGTTCCCATAGGAGCTAATAGTTTTCCTGTTGGGCCAATATCAAGTGCCACAAAAGCCTTTCTCTCTGGATGTTCTTTTATATAAGCATCCCTGACCTCTTTTGTATTATTAACCGCAGAAGTCACAATCTTATCAATGGGATACTTTGGATCATCTTTGGGAAACTTCATTCGATTTGCCCCGAAGGTATTGGTATTTACAATATTGGCTCCTGCCTCTAGATATAGGTGGGCCAACTCCTTTAACACCTCTGGTCGGTCTATGTTGAAGGTTTCAGGAAGCTGACCTGGTTCTAATCCATTGGCCTGCAAATAGGTCCCCATCCCTCCATCGAAGAAGATAAACTCTCTATTTTTAATTGCTTCATTTAAAAAAGTCTTCATATGTTCCTCGTAATCTTTTCCTGGTTTATAATTTTTCCTATTTATAATCTGTTCTATTTATAAAATAATTTATCCTGTTATTGCAATAAGGCTTACAGCTTAGCGCCTAAATATTTTCATACGCGCCAACGGCCTCAGTTCCTGCTTTGCAGATTCCCATAACTGCGGTTACGGATTTCGAAGGAACCATCATATTAGAATCATTTGCTAATGAAATTCCTAAATTTCTTCCTGCATCAATGGCCTCTAAAAACGGTTTTTGATACTCTGTGGTAAAATCCGCAAAGCCAGGAGAAAATCTCGGGCGAAGGGACAATCCTTCAGGGGAAAGTCTCTTTTTTACTATTCGCTGGATTTCGTCCAAATAAGCTTCGATATAGGCAGCTGCTGTAGCCTGCATTAAAACGCTTTTTGTGATTTGAAGTTTCGCATAACGATGAAGTAATAAATCGATAGAGGGAGACAGGGTAGCTCCTACTAAGATAGCATCTTCACAACCTTTTAGATTTTTCCCTAGGGCTTCACTTTCCACATAAAAATCTCCAATGGAAAAGACATCATCTCTTGGTAATCCCTTTTCATCTAAGGTTCTCGTAATCTTACACCACTTTAAAATGCCTCGAATCTCTGAAGCAGTTTTCACTTCTTCGATGCACTCATCAATTAATGCTAACACCCCTTCATCCGGAGTGGCATTTCCTCGGTAGCCTGCATAAATATATAATTCCCTGCGATTGATTTCAAAAGGGATTTTTCCTAAACGTTCTGTTTCGTATGTCATATTAAAGTACTACAATATCTGATAAGTTCTTTGCGATGGCCTCTGCTACTTCTGGCTTGTTCATGGAATACACATGAATATGATTGATCCCATTTGCAATCAAATCAATAATCTGATCGGTGGCATAGGCAATACCAGCCTGTTTCATAGCTTTTGGATTATCTCCAAACTTATCTACCAGGGCTAAGAATCTAGGAGGCATTACAGATCCGGAAAGCTGAATAGAACGCTTCACCTGATTTGCATTTGTAATGGGCATAATACCTGCACAAACAGGCACCGTAACCCCAGCTTCTCTTAAACGATACATATAGTTGAACATAATGGAGTTTTCAAAAAACATCTGTGTTGTTAAAAACTCACAACCTGCTTCTACTTTTTTCTTTATATTTAAAATATCCTGGTCTTTATTTGCCGCCTCTGGATGTCCCTCTGGATAGCAGGCACCACCAATACAAAAATCTCCCTTTGATTTAATATAAGACGTTAAATCACTGGCGTGATGAAAGTCCGCATCTTTTGGCATTTCCGTTAGATTTTCTGGTAAGTCACCACGAAGGGCCAAAATATTTTCAATTCCTTTTTCCTTATATATCTTTAATGCTTCATCCACACTTTCCTTATTAGATGCAACACAGGTAAGATGAGCCAGAGATGACACTCCATTTTTTGCAATGTCCCCTGCAATGTCAGAAGTATATCTTCTGGTTCCACCGTTTGCCCCATAAGTTACACTAATAAAAGAAGGATGTAAGGTAGCAATATCTAAAGCCGCCTTTTCAACTCCCTCATACTTGTCCTCTGTTTTTGGAGGAAACACCTCAAAAGAAAGGGTGGGTTTTTCTGTACTTAAAATCTCACTAATTTTTGCCATGTTATCTCCTAATCTTTTTTCTTCTTTTCCTTGAATTTCCTAGCATTTTTCTTATCGTTGTAATTCTAAAACATCTATAATTTAAATGCAATCAATAATAAAAGACAGAGGAATATTCCTCTGTCTTTATAAGTAAGTTCTATCACAAACATATTTTATTTAAGACTAAATTTCTTTTCCATAAACATTTGGCGGAAAGCAAATCGATCCATAGAGAATTTATAAAGGAGGCGATTTAAAAGTAAAAACGCGAGAATTGCAATAATCACTACTACATATCCGAATACAATCTCTGCTCCCATTCCAAAAAAGGAAGTTAATACAGCTGACGATTCAGTAAAAACCTCAAATGCAGACTCCGCATCAAGCTCCGTAGCTCCTAAAAATCCTGAAATACCGCCAATGAGAGCACAGCATGGAAGAAAGATTACCATGGTTAAAATATAACGTCTATAAATAAGAGGTGATAAAAACAACATTAAAAGCATCATAAAAGCTACAAAGATGAGCACAATACCTGGATCCATAAACACATCTTCCCCTCTGCTAATGCCTGAACCAAGAACCTTTTTTTCTATTACAAGCATAATCACATCCAGGGTATATCCTAAAAGCGCTGAGATTGCAACGATACCGCCTGTACCTCTTAATATAGTATTTTTTCTATTGGCCCCAGATATTACAAAGTTTGACATCTCAGAGGCAAAAATAAACTGCACCAAAATCATAGGCATAACCGCGATGATAACGGGAATAACAAATAAGCTATGGTACAAGAAAATATCCATTAAAGCAATCAAGGGATAGAGAATTAAAAAAGGAATCATATTTTTCTTGTTTGCTGTATATTTCATAAGGCAAAGCGCCTGTTTCATATCCTTAATCATAATATCTTTTTTCTCCCTTCATAATGACACTTTTTTGGAACTGTCTGTTAATAAATACTGCCCCTACAACACTTAAGGTAAACATTATTTGAATACTTATCATTGCCAGCATGCAGATTCCCATCAAAACAATTACACCAATAGATGCAAATATCATTCCAAACCAAACCAACGAAAAATATCTAGAAATCCAAATCACCATGGTTAATATCGCAAAGGATGCAAAGACTAACATGGCAGTAAAAATAAAGGCAAATTTAAAGGTCTTTTGTCCTTCCGTCAAGGTCTGCACTCGAAAAATCATATCCACACTGTCCTGATGATAGAAGCTTCCAAAGATGTATGGTATTTCCGTCAAAACTGCAAATACACATAGGAAAAATCTTCTGGAACTATCAGTAGCTACTAAATCAGATAATACATCAATACCTTTTTTAGAGCTCATGAAATAGTTGAAATAGAATGCCTTTGCACCTCCGGAAAAATTTCCAAATACAATTCCATCTGCCCATGCATCTGCTATATACACAATCATAATTGGCAGGCTAAGCATTGAAAAGACACTATTAGAAAGATTCCCGGCTGCTATAACTCCATATGATCCCATAATTACAACCAAAAGAACCGGTAGTCCTATAAACATCAATGCCTGGTAGATTTTGGGATACAGGGCATTGATTCTACTTATACTCTTTTCCATCATACCCCTCCTATACCACCTTGGAATAGTTTCTCATAATGCCTACAGACATCTGAGATAAGGTAGGCGTTTCAAAGTCTAAATCCAATCCGGATAAAGCGTCCATCTTTTCTGTTAATGCCAATCCTTCAAAACCAAAACTGGATTTTGTTGAGGATACTATATGTGGAATGGTCCTTTCATAGGAACCTAATTCTCCTTTTACCAAGATATACTTTTCTTTTAAATCCTCTACAAATCCCTGCTCAACAATTTCTCCATCTTCCATAATGATGCAGTAATCTGTTACATTTTCCATATCAGTTACATTATGAGTAGAGAAGAATACACTTCGTTCTCCTGCACCATTTTCCATGTAGGTTCGAATTAAATCACAAAGTTTTTCTCTCATTAAAGGATCAAGTGGTGAAGCCGGCTCATCTAACATCAATAAATCTGTTTTTCTTGCTAGAACCCCAGCCAACATGACCTTCATTCGATTACCATCAGAAAGTTCAGAAATCTTTTTTTGTTTCTTTCCAAAGCCTTCAGTCTGTACATCTAGCTCCTGTAGTAAAGAAACAAATGCTTCCTTAGAAAAATTCTCAAACAATAATGAAGATAATTCTTCTATCTGCTGAATGGTCCATGTAGGAAAGAAATAATCATTTGGTGTTACAAAACCAATTCTCTCCTTCACACCCTCTGCATCTACAGAGTTGATTCCTTCAAAGTATTCCACATCTCCCTTAAAATCCATACGGATTCCAGACAGGATATTTAATAGTGTAGATTTACCTGAACCATTTTCACCAATTAACGCTGTTACATACCCCTTTGGAATTTTAAATTCAGGAAGATCTAGTGTAAACTTTTTAAATTCTTTTCGTATATTTGTTCCTGAAATAACATTTTGTGTATTCATACTTCCTCCTTATTGCTCCTCTTTTTTCAACATTAATAAGGTATTTAAGGTATCCTTTAATTCTCTGTCAGAAAGTCCTGCAATCTCTGCAGACTGTATGGCCTCTGTTAAGGCAGCTTCCACATTTCGAAGATGCTGTTCTCGCAGAAGCTCATTATCCTGAGCATTAATTAAAAATCCCTTTCCCTGAACTGCAGTAACTAATCCCTCCGCTTCTAACATCTCGTAGGCCTTCATAGTTGTAATTACGGATATTTTTAGTTCCCTTGCCAATCCTCGAATGCTTGGTAAGAACTCTCCCTCTTTCATCTTACCTGCTAAAATGTCTGCCCGAAACTGATCTGCTATTTGCTGATAGATGGGCACACCTGAATTTTGCATTATTTTCATATAATACCTCTGTTTCTAAATGCATCTTTTACTCTTAAGAGAGTTATAACAACATCCATTCGGTTTTGCTATAACTGTTTATGTGTTATATATACACCCATAAACAGATTTTGTCAAGGGGTTTGGGGGGTTTGGGGGGGGGTTTGGGGACGGTTCTTTTGTCTTCATTTTTTAATGAAGACAAAAGAACCGTCCCCAAAGACAAAAACCAAAACAAAAAGGCTTAACCTTTCGGTTAAGCCTTTTTCACACCCTTTCCTATGTGCCCCTATTCAATTTTTGATTATACCGGTTTTACCAATTTGAACCAGCTCCACTCATTCTTAATTTCACGTTCGATGAACTGGATACGCTCACGATCTTTATGAAGCTTGTCCTTCATAGAAGTATCCAAAGTGTTATTTTCACGATTCATCTCGAATAGTGTAGGACTTTCAAATAATAGCATAAGTGCCTCCCTTCTCAGCATAGCTGACAAACAAAACAATTTATACATCATCGAATATAATCTCTTCTCTTCTTAACTTGAATATAGCACTATTTTTTTTGAAATGTAACCCCTTTCAAAATGAAAGAAATTCATTCTCTTCGTGGGTTTTATTCATCATGATTTTCATTAGAAAAATCAGTATTGGACTGTGTAAATCCATCAGAGTAATCATTTCTCTGATTATCAATCTTTAAGTACTTCAATGCCTCATAAAGAGTGGCGTTAGTAGATGAGTGATAAGGAAGTGTCCAAAAAATTTCTACAATACCTAACGTAATTATACCTAGAATATGCCATCCTAGGAAGGACAAATCCATTACAAAGGTATGCCACTTTTCACCCTTCATCATCTTTTTACTTAAAGCAAAAACTTCTTCCCTTCTCATATCAGGATTTTCTGCAAGAATATATGGAATCATACGATACTCATATGCTTTTACAATACCAGGAATAATTAATAACAATGCCCACAAAAACGTATATAAATCTCTGAAGAATAGAATTGTTCCTACATTCTTCCAACCATGATCATAGGCATAACAAATCTCTTTTACTTCGGCATTTTCCTTCTGATTCAAGAAGAAAAACCTCTTAGATCCCACCTTAAGTGGATTGTATAAAAAGATATCAATGATGATTGCAATAATAATTGCAATTACTACGATAATAAATATCATACCCATGGACATTGCCAAGAGTCCTCCGTCTAGTACATTAGAAAAAAGACTGCCTGAGCTATCATTTCCTCCTGTAGCATCCTGAATGTCTCCCGGAAACGTATTTCCCATATCATAGTTAAACTGACCTGTTTCTTCGTCAAAGTAGAATTCACCGCTTCCCTGTTCATATCGATCACCAGGTACATACTGAATATCCGTTTTTGTTTGTTCTTCATCATTTGCGTTTGATGCACTAGATGAAGCCGCACCTCCTACAATAATTGAAAGAAGTAAGCAAACCAACACGCTCTTCCAATAATTGCGCTTGAAGGCTACCTTTCCTCTGTTTTTTAGGTTACTGATTGACCACATAGCCATTCCTCCCATCATTTTCTTTATTTATAACGGCTTAGCCGATATAAACCATGTTAGAATCCCAAATTATCATTGACTAAAATCACATGTATTCTATCTTCATGTCTCGAATATCTCGTTACCAAAAACTGACAGCAGATCGTATCAGGAGACTTACAATTTGAACAGGCTCCTGTTTTCGCGCATGGCGTACTTAAACCGAAACGCTGTGCGTTAATTGGAGCTGCTACATTTCTGGCTCTTTTCATAGCACCATCCACATCTCCACACACCTTGTTCATTCCTACGATTAACACTAACTTCTTAGGTCCATAGGCATAAGCGGATACTCGATTGGAATTTCCATCAATATTAACTAAAACACCATCATCTGTCATTGCATTGGTACTGCCCAAAAAAACATCTGCTTCATAGGCATTGGTTCTTGGTTCAAAATCATAATCTCCCTTTTCAAGAGCTTCCGTCAAACCAGTTTCTGCCACGCTCATACCACCGCCCATGGTAATCTTACTTTTCTTCGGAATTAAATCCAAGGCAATGTTTAATGCTTCTTCCTTTGTCTTGGCATAATAACCCTTCATGTTTCTAGACTCTAGTCCCTTTATTGTTTTCTGCGCTAATAAATCATTACGCATATCGATAAACTGTGTTCCTTCAGACATATTACTACCTCCCATAGTCATACTTTTGCTACATACTGCTTTATTATACCAAAAAAGATGGCAAAACAAGTTATTTTGCCATCTTTTTACATTTTTTTCACATTTTTATTTTGATTTCATTTTAGAAATCAATCGCTTCATCAATCACCTGTTTTAAAGTAGCAGCTGACTCCTGCAAAGCTTTTTCTTCTTCTTTTGACAATGGAATCGGAAGTAAGGTATCTACACCATTTGCTCCTACAATCGCCGGCATTGATAAACATACTCCATCCAATCCATATTGACCTGTCATAAGTGACGATACCGGAAGAACTGATTTTTCATCACGAATAATGGCCTCACAGATTCTTCGAACTGCCATACCGATTCCATAATAGGTAGCACCCTTTTTATCGATAATCTCATAAGCTGAATTTTTCACCTCATCTGCAATTCGATCTGTTTCATAATCATGATCAATATATCCTCGCATCTCACAAACTTTGTGAATCGGAATGCCTGAGACATTAGCACTGCTCCAGGTAGCAATTTCACTATCTCCATGCTCTCCAATAATAAAGGCATGAATGCTTCGAGAATCCACTTCTAAGTGTTCACCTAACAAATACTTGAATCTTGCAGAATCTAAGACCGTTCCTGAACCAATAACTCTGTTTGCAGGGAAATGACTCATCTTAAGAGCAGCATAAGTAAGTACATCTACCGGATTTGCCACAATTAATAAGATTCCCTGGCAGTTTCTCTTTGCAATTTCCGGGATGATAGTTTTAAAAATACCAACATTTTTCTTTACCAGATCCAGTCTGGTTTCACCTGGCTTTTGAGCCGCTCCCGCAGATACAATAATAATAGCTGCATCTACAATATCATCATAATCTCCCGCATAGATGTTCATTGGCTTTGCAAAAGGAAGACCATGACTAATGTCTAATGCTTCTCCTTCCGCCTTATCATGATTTGCATCTATTAAAACAATCTCGGAAAACAATCCTGATTGCATAAGGGAATATACGGAAGCACTACCAACAAAACCGCATCCGATCATTGCTATTTTTCTAGCATTAATTTTTCCGTTTCCCATAAACACCTCCTAACAAAAAAATTAGACTATACTACGTTGTTAGTATAGCCTAATTTTTATCAATTTAAAAGACTCTTATGATAGATATTTTTAATTGTACTTAAATCTAAAATATTCCTAAAGATCCAAGTAATAAAACGGTCAAAAGAATTGGGGCAATAACGGTAACCATAACCTTATACAAATTCTTTCTTCCAAATTTTTCACCATTCTTTGTTACTTCATCAATAACCACCTTGGGTTTTACCACCCATCCAATCATAATACAGGTTCCAATGGCAACGATCGGCATAAAGATATTATTTGCCAGGTAGTCTACAACATCTAAAATCTGTCCTGTACCACCATTTGGCATTTTCTGTTCAAAATAAAATACGTTATAACCTAAGCAAATAATAATACCGATTCCCAAAGCCAACACATATTCAATCACAGTTGCACGGCGACGTGACCAATGGAAACGATCAATTAATCCAGCAACCACTGCTTCTAATACAGATACAGAACTTGTCAGTGCTGCAAATAGTACCATTACAAAAAAGATACTTCCAACAACCTGACCAATCCCTCCCATGGCTTCAAATACCTTTGGGAGAGCAACAAACATAAGTCCAGGACCCTTATCCATACCCTCTGTTCCCATAAATACAACCACTGCAGGAATAATCATAACACCGGCTAGTATTGCAACCATGGTATCAAAAATTTCAATTCGATTTACCGATTTCATTAAGTTATCATCATCGTTTACATAAGAACCAAAGGTAACCATAATTCCCATAGCCACAGAAATACTATAAAAAAGCTGACCCATGGCATCAATAACTACTACAGAAAATTCTTTTAAACCAATCCCCTCTAGAGATGGAATTAAATACACCTTTAAACCATCTAATCCTGTTACACCTGTATCAGGATTTTTTACTGTGATAGAAAAGACTGCAATTACAATTACAAGTACAAAAAGAATTGGCATTAAGATTCTTGAAACCTTTTCAATCCCCTTATCAACCCCCATGTAAACAACCAATGCAGTAGCTGTTAAGAAAATGATATCAAATACAATCGGGGATACACTGGAAGTAATAAACCCTGTAAAATATCCATCCTGAGCTGCAGATCTTCCCTGGGCACTTAAAAATGTCACAGCGTACTTTAGCACCCATCCACCAATAATACAGTAGTAAGGCAGAATCAAAAATGGTACTAAGGTGGAGAACCCACCAATCCAACGAAACTTTGGATGAATCTTTCCATAAGCTGTCAAACAGCTTTGATGAGTTTTTCTGCCAATGGCTACCTCTGTAACTAAAAGAGTAAATCCAAAGGTAAGGGCCAGCACCACATACACAACCAAAAACAATCCGCCACCATCTTTCGCAGCTAAATAAGGAAATCGCCAAATATTTCCCAGGCCAACAGCACTACCTGCTGCCGCTAATACGAATCCAATGGAATTGGAAAATGAGCTTCTTTTTTCTTTCATAAAAATCTATACTCCTTAATCATTCATAACTAAGTAATTATATCAAAATCATGTTTTTTCGCAAGAAAAGAGCGGTTTTCCAAAGGAAAGACCGCCCTTTTACAATGCTTTTTATTAAATTACAGACTTATTCTTCGTCTTTTTCTATTTCTTCTGCTTCATCATAATTATTGGAATTATCTACTTTAAAGATTGCTATAATCTGCTCTAATCCTCTTGCAGATACATCCACATCTTCGCCCATGGAAGAAAGATTTTCTACGTTTTGGTTTACACTTTCTGTTGTCGCATTTAATTCCTGTGCAGTGGCTGCATTTTCTTCTGAGATAGCAGATAGAGAAGAAATCAAATCAGATACTCCTTCTACGCCTTTACCTAAATCTCTATTGGCGTCACGAAGATCATCCACTGCCTGATTTATCGTATTCATACGGTTAGCAATATCATTGAAACTTCCTGCTGTTTCTGTAACTGCATCCTGTTGTTTATTTACAAAATCACGAACCAAATCACTTTGACGAGCAGCATCCTGTGTATTCTTCTGAAGTGTATCTAGCATTTCATTAATGGTTTCTACTGACTGTGATGACTGATCTGATAACTCACGGATTTCATCTGCTACAACGGCAAATCCCTTACCGGCTTCCCCTGCTCTGGCAGCTTCAATAGAAGCATTTAAGGAAAGTAAATTGGTCTGCTGAGCAATGGATTTAATCATATCACTTGCTTCACTGATACGTTCTGTAGACTGTGTAATATCATCAATTACTCCAAAGATACTTTCAAAGGCATCCATGCTCTGCTGTGATACGGTCTTTAAGTTTTCGACTGTATCCATTCCTTTATCTACGGTATCACGAATCTCATCCGAGGTTTCTGACAACTTGTCAGCATTTTCTGTATTCTGTTGCATCAACTCATCAATATTTGTCATATGATTTGCAATGTCCGAAATATCTGTAGCCTGACTAGTAGCTGTATTTGCCAGTTCGCCTGCAGCACTATTAATATTTTCCACACCGTCTGCACTACTTCTTGTAGCCTTATTCATATTATTAGAAGCTTCTGCCAAATCTACGGAAGAATGACGAAGTCTGGACATAATTTCTCGTAAATTCTTTTGCAGTTTCTTTGTTGCAACATTTAACTGACCAATTTCATCTTTGCTGTCAAACTCAGGAATTTCCTGTGTTAAATCATTTTCTGCCAGGGTATTTAATCCTGCGGTAACAGCTTCAAGATTCTTAACGATCATTCGAATGATAAATATGGAAACAATGATTGTTACCAACACCATTAGTAAGGATACAATGATTAATCTCGTTAAAGTAGAAGTAATCTTCTGTCCTAATAAATCATGCTCCTCTAGGGCATAAGTTTCTACAATATCACTCATCGCACTAAGAGGTGCACGTACCTCTTCAAAAGCAGTCTTTGCTACGATGTAATCCCCGGAGTTAGTAGATGGATCAGAGGCAGTCTTCCATGCAGAGAAAATGGCATAAAATGTTTCAATACAGCCAGCAAATGTTTCACCTTCTACTTCATATTCATATAGTTCAGGATACTGTGCCACTAATTTTTCTACTGACTGCACGCCTTCATAGGCCTGTTG
>JAILMB010000167.1 GCA_024692825.1 Lachnospiraceae bacterium
CAAAAATCGTAGATTCTACTCCTCGATACATTCATACAATCGATCTACTATCTCGGATTTCTCGTAACCTTTACCAATAAAGACAACCTGATTGCAGCGGTCCCCATAGGTCTCATCCCAATCATCTTTGATATCTGGAAAATCTCTTACAACGGGATCTAGCTGCTCTTTTGGCCAGGCTGAAATCCACTCGGAAAGTTCTGTAATCGAGGCATTTCGTCCCGCTTGTTCAAAAAGCTGAATATGTTTCCAGTCATCGGAGAACCAGATGTATCCCTTAGAGCGAATCAATACCTCCGGATAATCTTCTACAAAGGAATTGAATGAGCGACGGTTAAATGGACGCTTCTCTTCAAATACAAAGGAAGAGATTCCATACTCATCTACGCAAGCTTCCTTGTCATCATGCTCACAATTATTAAGAGCCTGTTGCACTGCGCTTGCAGCTTCTACCTCATCGAAATCGAAATCTTCTCTATTTAGAATTAAATCCAAGTCAACTTCTCCGTTTACACATGGAATCATGTCCGCCTTCTGCTGAATATTTCGAAGCCCTACTTTCACTTCTTCTAACTGAGTGTCATCTAATAAATCCGTTTTATTTAAAATCATGAGATTACAAAACTCAATCTGATCCATAATGAGGTTGATAACATCCCCCTCTTCATAATCGTCTTCTTCTGATAACTCATGTAAAAATTCACGGTAAATACGATCTACATCAACCACAGAAACAACAGATTTTAGATACACTCTTGTTTCCGGAGTCATTTCTTCATAATTTACAAAGGCTCCTGCAATGGAGGAAGGTTCGCTAATACCAGAGGCTTCCACAAAGATTGCCTCAATACTTCTATCCTCTGAGAGTCTTTCAATCTCTGCCATAAACTCATCTCGAAGGGTACAGCAGATACAACCATTTTGCATCTCTACCATCTCGACCTGAGTCACCTGGTTTCCTGTCTTGTTTAAGATGGAGGCATCAATATTGATACTTCCCATATCGTTTACAATCAGAGCAATCTTTCGTTCTTCCTGCTTTAAAATATTTTGCATCAAAGTAGTTTTACCAGATCCAAGGTATCCGGTAATTACTACTATAGGGACTTCACGTTTTGACATCATCTACCAGCCTTTCCATGCTTTGTTATATAGTAACTGCTCCCCTGCGCAATGTATTTTGCAACACTGTCGCAATTCATTATAGATGTGCCAATATCCTGTGTCAATACAATTTGCAACATTGTTGCATTTTATTTTTTCTTTTTGCAATCATCGCAGATTCCCATTATGACTGTCTTTCCATAATCAATTTCTAATCCGTATTCTGACTGAAGCTTTTTGGAGGCACTTTTAAATACATCATTTTTCAAATGAAAAATCTTTCCGCACTCCTCACATTGAGCATGCATGTGGGTATGACACGCCTCATGACCTTCTGAAAACTGATAGCAGGTTGCTGCCACATCCGTCTCTTTATACCGAACCAGCTTTCCTTCCTGACTTAGTCTCTCAAGATTTCTATAAATTGTAGAGCGATTCACTGAGGCCTCGTCTTTTGACAAAGCCTCCACAATATCCCTTGCTGTAAATCTCTCATCAGAATGTGCTTTTAAATATTCTATAATTAAATTTCTCGATTTTGTTTTATACTCGTTTTTCATGAATGACCCTCATTTAAATGAAAATTTCTTGTTTATTATACTTCTTCTTTTCCAGTTTTCACAAAAACTTCACAAAAATTCAATTTTTTCTTCACAATCTCTTGTTATATTAAACTCATCAAATGAAGCACCCCATACTACACAACAATCGCTTCATTTGATGTATAGAAAATTTTTTCATATTACTCTCCCCTTGAAAAAAACACCAACCAGTCCCGGTTGGTGCTATTTTTTTATCATCATCTTTTATTTAAACTTCATTTCGTATCCGCCATTAAACTCTTCATTGGCAGATAATGTATTTCCATATTCACGTTCTTCTAGTTTCTGATTGAATCCCACACGGTCACATCGTCCATACCAAGGTTCAATACAAACAAAAGGCGCCTGTTTTTTCACTGGAGACCATACTCCAAATAGTTTTGTTGGACAGGTAACGGAAACCACATCTTTTCCATTTTCATCAATGAGTGTTACCACATCCGCCTGTTCCCCTTCTACGACCAAAGCGTCTTTTTCAAAGAGTTCATCGGACATCTTTAACACGCCGTTTTGTAGTTCAAAGTGATCTGTCTCATCAGATAAACAGCCGCTGCCATCACCTGAAATAATATTTGCCGTAAGTTCCTTACATGCACTTTCCTGCTTTTCAAATCGAAGACTTCCGGTATTGAGATTACAGTTAAAGGCCGGATGAGCTCCAATGGAAAAATACATGGTACTATCATTTACATTTTTCACCTTCCACAACACCTTCACTGTAGACTCTGTTAGTTCATATCCTACATATAACTCAAAAGCAAAGGGATATTTTTCATGGGTAGTCTCATCGTCTTTTAATACAAAGTTTAATGTAGAAGCCGTTTCTTCGATACAGCTAAACTCCATATCTCTGGCAAATCCATGCTGTCCCATTTCATAAGTCTTTCCCTTAAAAACTGATTTTTTCATATAATAATTTCCAACCACAGGGAAAAGCACTGGTGAAGTACGGCCCCAATAGGCTGCGTCAGCCTGCCACATAAGCTCTATACCGTCGCTCTTTCGAATAATGGAGCGTATCTCTGCCCCATGTTCTGCTACGGTTATCTTTAAATATTCATTTTCTAATATATGATTCATAAAAAACTCCTTTGATTTCTTTATAAATAGAAGATTCTCGTATCTATCTCTTATGATTTGATCAAAAATTATAAATCCTGCTTCTTCTTTTTCTGTAGTTTTTCTCTGGTACCATCAGGACGTTGCACAACGATGCTGTCTAACTGACTTTTGATGTTTCCTCTCATCGCCTGAATGTATGCACTACGAAGTTCTTTTTGTTCTTCTTTCTCTTCTTCTGTTAATCCTTCCCCCTGGGATTTATGATATAACTCATTGATTCGCTTAATATCTGCTTCTGTAATTGCCATGGGTTACTCCTACTTTCTATTCTTTATCATTTTTCATTCGCTCCTCATTATATAGTATTTGTCCCTAAAAAGAAAACCGGGCAACGCCCACGTCTGGTTCGTTGTCCGATTTCTTTTGATATGTATATATGAAGGATTTTCTATGCTACATGTGAATCTGCATGTTTTTTCTCTTTTGAAGAATCCTCTTTAATCTCCCCTAAAGCGGCTTTTTCTTCTTCTCTCAACCATAGTACTTCATCACGAATTGTGTCAGCAAATGGTCTACATTTAAATCCCAGGTCTTTCCTTGCCATTGTGCAATCAAAATCATTATTACGTGTTAAATTGTAGAATGCAAAATCATTTAACAGTGCTTCTTTACCTGTGATTTTACTCTGAACTTTCATCACCTTAACTAAAACAGTGGCTACAGCCTTTGGCAATACCTTTGCATGAATATCCAAGTCCGCTGCTTCATTGATAATATCAAATAACTCTCTCATGGTGACTAGTTCATTTCCCATAATGTAGCACTGACCTCTGCGTCCGTTTTCACAACATGAAATAACACCGTCTGCTAAGTCACGTACATCTACACTATTAAAGGTTCCTTCCAGTCCAATCTTCATTTCCCCATGCATGTACTGCTGTACCAAAGTAGCTACCGGTCCATAAGAATAGTCATTTGGACCACAGATTCCTGATGGATGAATAATAGATGCATCTAACTCCGGATGATTTGCCACTGCATCAAGTACTACCTGTGAAGCCTCTGCCTTTGTTATTGCATAATATCCAACCAGCTTATCTGTAGGTAAAAAATGATCTACTTCTTTAATTTTTTGTCCATGAGGTAATTCTGGAATCGCACTGGTAGAACTGATATAAACAAGTTTCTTTACATGATGTTCTAAGCACATATCTACCATATTTTTTGTTCCATCTACATTAACTGCATGTACAATAGGATTTGGTTCAGTCTTTAATGTAACAATACTTGCACTATGAATTACATACACGTCCCGATCTGAAGGTACATCAAATAACTTTTCCAATGAATCCTTTTCCAACAAATCACCGTAGACAATATCTACGCCCTCTGGAATATATTTTGCAGCGGGATCGTTAGGTAATACAAACGCTCTCACTTCTTCTCCCTCTTTTACTAACTCCCTTGAAATGTTGCTGCCTAATAGGCCAGCTGCTCCTGTTAGAATATATAACTTCTTCATGGTTTACCTCCTTAGTCCAACAAGCTGTCAAGTTTCATTAAGCATACACTTGTAAACTTAATACGAGTTATAGTATAGTTTTAGATAAAAGTTACTTCAACCTTCAAAATCACTACATGTGTATACTTAATAGATAGAAATCTGTTCAATTTTTTTTGAAGTGTCAAGTTAAACAAATAACAGGAATAACAAAAAAATAACAAATGGAAAAGGAGTATTTTCATTATGAATACAAAGAATAATCAGCGTAGCAAAGAAACAGAAGCAAAAATCGAAACCATATTTTATAAACTCCTATCAGAGAAGCACATTTCTAAAATCACGGTTCGCGAACTCTGTGAAGGCGCTGGCATTACCCGCTCTTCTTTTTATGGTCACTACGAAGATGTCTATGATCTTCAAAAAAAAGTCGAACTAAAAATGACCGATGAGATTGTTCAAATTTTCCAGGCGGAATACGACAACCATTCCAGCGACTTTCGTGTTGCCATTATTCAGACCATTCGCTATATCGAAGAGAACAAAACCTTCTTCCTTTATTTTTTACAAAACTGCGATTTAAAAAATATTTTTCACATTGGACACATTTCAGAGCTACTTACGCCTGTATATCAAAAAGAAGACGAGTCGAAACTCGTCTTCTTCGTCGGGGGTTTAAATGCACTGCTTCTTCACTGGCTCCAAACCGGTTGTAAGGAATCACCGGAACAGCTTCTTGATTCCCTCCCTCAGGGATATGTGTGGGATTAATCCATTAGGATTTCACAGCTAATCCAATGATAACGCCTATTCCTATTAAAAGAATAATTGGAAATGCATAAATGGCGACACCAAATAATCCAATTAAAATAAGGGCTAGAAAGACATACCCAAGTAATCCTAAAAATCCTCCAAGTATGGTTCCACAAAGGGAAATTAAAAATCCTGCGCATTTAAATAATACATAAAGCATTAAAATAGTAACTAAAAAACTAATCATTAGAAACACCTCCTTGTATGATCGAACTTATTTTTTGTGAGGATGATCTGTTTAAAAAATAAGATGCATCTTCAATTCCAATCCTTTTTGCAGCTTCTTTGTTCTGATTGATTTTCCAAATCATTCTGCAAAGCTTTACTCTTTTTTTTGCATCCATAGCCACCTCACTTTTCAATTGCCAGGTTTTTTGATAACTCTATTCTAGTACCACCGTCACTATGAAAACACACTAAAAATTACAAATTAACAATTGATATTTTACACATTTTGCAAATTAGCACTATGTGTTTATAATAGAAGAAACAATTTGAAACGGGGATATTATTATGGGAAAACGATCTATTAAAGAAGATAAAAACGTCTATCAGCTTGCCAGAGAAGAAGCGAATATGACTCGAGCAGAAGCCAGTGAAGCATTAGAGTTTATTTCTGAAAACAAGCTTGCAAATATCGAGTACGATAAAACACCCGCTCAGCCGGATGAAATTCTTGCCATGGCAAAAGCTTACAAAAAGCCTAGTCTTTGCAACTACTACTGTTCCAACGAATGTCCGATTGGTCAGGAGTTAGTACCAGAGATTAAGCCGGCTTCCCTGGCAGAAATTGTGTTAGAAATGCTAGCAGATATTAATTCAGTGAATAAAACAAAAGAACGCCTTATAGAAATCACTGCAGACGGAGTTGTGGACGAAGAAGAACTTGCAGATTTTGTCCGAATACAAAAAGAGTTAGAAGCCCTATCCCTTTCTGTTGATTCCCTGAATCTTTGGGTGGATGAGATGATTTCCTCTGGCAAAATCGATGAGACAAAATTAAAGAAACTTCAAAATATGTAGACTCTTTTGCAAGATTTGTCTACTATTATTTAAAATATGACAAGAAATCCTTTCAATTCTTCCATATAATGCAACAAGGATAAAAATTGAAAGGAGAAACACTATGAACTTTTTCAAAAAAGCTTGGGAAAACTATGTTGACTATGTAGAAAAATACGGCGCTTTGTTTAGATAAGATGCTTTCCCTTATGGGATATCCTCATAATCAGCAAACGTGTCCCAAAATTAAGGGAAGGTATCTGAAACGCTCAGATACCTTCTTTTTAATTTATCACGATTCTATTACTCTGCCACCTAGATTTCGTTCTGTTCTATAACTGATCTAATTCGCTCAACATACTTCCTACCACATCCTCTGGTAATCCAAGCATTGGTGCAAGAGTTTTGAATGTCATTCCATACGCCTGCTTTGCCTGCTCATTCTCTTCAAATCCAGGTAAAAACTTACGTACAATCTCTAATCCCTTCGGATCTTCCATAATTGCTGCAATGGTACTTTCAGAACTTAAGCCCTCTCCTGTTAGAATCTCAGGATGCTTCCATGTTGTAACACTCTTATGTCCTGCAGATAATGCACCATCTACTGGAATAGCTGCTCCTGTAATGTAGCGAGCCATATCGCTTGCCAAGAAAAGTCCAAGGTAAGCGCATTCTCTTGGATCTCCCATGCGTCCAGCCGGACAGTCATTTGCAAAGAAATCCATGGCAGCGTCCCCTGCATCGCCAAAGATGGATGTCTTCGTATAGCCCGGACAAATCGCATTTACAGTAATTCCATATTTTGCATAATCCATAGCTGCTGCCCTTGTCATTCCTACAACCCCAAACTTTGTTGCGGTATATAACGCCTGTCCACTTTGTGGCATAAGACCTGCTACAGATGCCACATTTATTAAAAATCCACCCTCACTTTTGGATTTTAAAATTGCTTCTGTACCATATTTCATTCCAGCAAATACACCTTCTGAGTTTAGCGAAAAGACCTTTTCATAATCTTCTACTTCATACTCATGAAGGGGAGTTCCACCCATTCCGATTCCAGCATTACTTACCACACCATCTAATCGACCGTAATGTTCTACAGTTTTATCTACTAAAGCCTTGATTTCTGTCGCCTTACTGCAGTCTGTTTTTACAAAAATAGCATCGCCACCTTTACTTTCAATAGAAGCTACTACTTCTTTTCCCTGCTCTTCACTTCTAGCCGCACAAACAACCTTCATTCCATTTTCGCCAAACACCTCTGCCATGGCCCTTCCGATTCCTCGAGATGCCCCTGTTACAATAACTACTTTGTCTTTTACTCCGTTAAATTCCATCTAATCTCCTTCTTTCTATCTATTCTTCTATTACATCCCCTTACTATTTTCGCAAAATAATTCCAACTTAGTGTTCCATTTTCCAACACGATGTTGTATTATTTTCATACTGAAGAATATAATAGAAAAATAAGTGATTCAACCATCAGATTGTCCGTAAATGCCGAAATTCCAACACTACCCTTTAATCTGTTGGAATTTAAATCAAATCTCGCTTATATTTCGAAACTCATTTTTCTGTTATCAATACAAACCAGCTATATATAAAAGGAATTTATTTATGAAAAAAGAAAGCAGACGAGTAAAAATGACAAAGGCCCTTTTAACCCAGAGTTTTTTACACGCATTAGAAGAAAAACCCCTTCCAAGAATTACAGTAAAGGAAATATGTGAAGACGCAGATGTAAATCGCTCCACTTACTACGTTTACTACTCTGACCCCTATGACCAGTTAAACAAAATAGAAGAAGCATTCATTTCTTCTCAAACAACCTTTATTCAAGAAATACTTGAAACAGGTGCAACAAATAACGAGAGTTTTGTTGAGATTATGTGTAAGTTGTTGGGATTTTATAAAGAAAATAAATACATGCTTCGCGTATTATTTGGAAAATACGGAAACATGCGATTAGAATATGATATATTGTCCTATTTTGCGAAATATGTACTGTCCTTTGGGGAATCCAAAAAAAGAAAGACCAAAAAAGTTCTTCAAGACTATACCTATGCCGCCTCCGGATGCTTTGGTCTCATCATCTATTGGCTTCAAACAGACTGTGAAGAGTCAGAAAAACAACTTGCCCAAAAAATTGCAGAGCTCACTAATCCCATCCGAAATTAGTTTGCTTCCTATGTACTTTTTAACTGGTTTCTTCTTTTGAAAAGTCTACTTTCTTAAACTTTTCAAGGCCTTCCATGCTTCTTTGTGCAATAATAAGCGGTCTGCTGCCCTTTACATCCATTAAATGCTCTAAGACCTTTTTTTGAAGTGCTTCCTCCATTCCACCAAAGGGCTCATCTAACACGATAAAATCAGATGGAATAAAAAGAGCTGCCACAAGTTCTACAAGTTTTCTTTCTGAAAGACTAAGTTCAGACACCGGAAGCGTTAATTTTTCCTCTGGTAAAAAGCAAAGTAATTCTTCAATGGCACGACCTTTGCTAACCCGACGATGAGCTTTTTTCACATTCCAAATGGCCGTCTTTTTCAAATTCAAACGGCCTTCCTGGGATACATAAGAACTCTGAAGCGTGGGATATTTATAATCTCCCATACGATGCATTTCCCCTTCATCTGGCTTTTCTAGGCCCATAAATATTTTAAGCGCCGTGGTTTTTCCAGATCCCTCTGGTCCCACAAAAGCGTAGCAACGCTTGTCCTCTATCTCTGCATTGAAATGATCCAACACTACTTTTCCATTATATTTTTTTGTAATATCCTCAAAAATAATTGTCATATAACCCCACCATTAAAATTGTTATTGTTCACCAAGTTCCCAAAACATTACAGCACTTGCCGCCGCTACGTTTAAGGAATCCACACCGTTTGTCATAGGTATCTTTGCCACATAATCACAAGAAGCTATGGTTTCATCCTCTAGTCCATAACCTTCATTTCCAAGGATGATTGCCAGTTTTTCCTCTGATTTTAATTTCTCATCACTGATAGAAACACTGTCTTCTCGAAGTGCCATCGCCACAGTTTTAAATCCAATTTCCCCTAAGGATTTCATATAGTCCCCTTCTTTTTCAAAGGTCCAGGGCACTTGAAATACTGTACCCATACTAACCCTTGCGGCTCTTCGATACAGGGGATCTGAACTTCCCTTTGTAAGAATCACAGCCTCCATTCCTAAAGCTGCAGCCGAGCGAAAGATTGCCCCTATATTTGTAGGATTTTCCACATCATCTAACACTGCAATTCGACGTTTGTCCTTACATAGTTCCTCTATGGAAGGAAGTTCTCTTCTCTTCATGGCGCACAAAAGACCTCTCGCCATTTCAAATCCAACGATTTCAAGCAGTGCCTCATGACTTCCCAAATAAACCGGCACATCGTAATCCTTTGTAATTTCCTTTATTTCCTCTTTCCACTGATGTTCTTCCACCAAAAAGGAAATGGGTTCATATTCATCTGCTAAAGCTCTTGTGATTACATTTGGACTCTCTGCAATAAATATTCCCGGATCTGGTTCATTGATATGATAAAGCTGAGATTCGTTTCTATTTTTGTATATTTCAAGTTCTTTCCCAGAAAGGTCAGAAATTCTTATAATATTCACCTGATTCTCCTTAATAAAAAAGTACTTTTATTATATCGAAAAACCCTGAATTTGTAATCATATACGTCCCGATAAAAAAGGATAAAAAAACGGGTAAAAACAGGAGCACTTCCCATTTCCACCCGATTACTGTTTCTATTAAATTTCAAAGTCTAAACATGTACGGCTCTGAGTAAAAGGACGAACCTTTTCATTTGCCACTGCCACATGTGCAGGATGTATTGCATATCCTTTTAACGCCTCCTCAGATTCAAATGTCGAATCTAACATTAAATCTGCATTGGAAGAATCCAAGCGACTGGTAACAACTTTAATGTCAACCAATCCAGGAACGACTCCCTTAAGGCTCTCTAAGCCTTCCTTGATTCCTGCTTTGATTTCATCCTCTTCAGCCCCACTGAAGTTATCCTTTAATGTCCACAAAATAATATGCTTAACCATGTTAATTCCTTTCAATATTACAAAACTAAACCGCAAGTTATTGTAATACTCTTTAAGTGTATCTTCAAGAGTTCTACGAAAATTTAACGTATTTTTCGAAGTACTTTAGGATTTTTACATTTTGCTTTAATAGATTATCGTATTTTTGCATTTATGCTTTAATGGCCCAACGCATTTTTGTAGATTTACTTCTTGGATTTCTTCGACATTCCTCCTGGGATGGGCGAATCACATCAGAAGAAACATCGGAATAAACACCCATTTTCTTCAACTTTTTAAAGGCCTTCTTCACCAGACGATCCTCGCCGGAATGGAAGGTAAGTATGGCTACCCTCCCACCTGGATTTAAAATATCCGGTAATTTATCCAAAAATGCATATAGCACTTCAAACTCACTATTTACGTCAATACGAAGTGCCTGGAATACTCTTGCACAGCTTTTTTTCACCAACTGATCGTGGTCTTCTGCTTTCACATTTTTTAATGCATCCTCAATGGCAAGTCGAAGATCTGTGGTCGTATCCATGGCATTCCCTTTTTTCATAAGCGAAAATACCTTATCTGCAATTTCCTTTGCATAGGGTTCATCAGAATTTTCTACCATCATTCCAATAAACTCATTTCTAGAGATATTGTGAAGCCGCTCTGCTGCTGATTCTCCATGATTTGGATCCAGACGCAAATCAAGAGGTCCATCTATTTTATAAGAAAACCCTCTTTCCGGATTATCAATCTGCATGGAAGAAACTCCTAAGTCTGCTAAAACAAAGTCAAACGTTCCAACCTCCTTTGCCACTTCATCTATGTTTGCAAAGTTGGTAAGTCGGAACTGGAAGTTCTCCTCAGAAAAACCCGCATCACGAAGGCGCTTAACAGTCTTCTCTGACTCAATGGGATCTACATCTAATCCATAAATACATCCACTTCCTTCTAGTTTTTCCAGCATTTTTCTGGTATGACCACCATAGCCTAGTGTACAGTCTAATCCTTTTTGTCCCGGCTGAATCTGTAAAAAGTCAAGGATTTCATCCACCATAATAGAGATGTGCATTCCCGCAGGGGTTGAGCC
>JAILMB010000201.1 GCA_024692825.1 Lachnospiraceae bacterium
GGAGGAAAATATGAGAAAAAGAAGTACATTCTCCTGGGTTTTAGAATTTGCCGGGAGGAAAAAAAGTTTTTATTTAGGCAGCGTGCTGCTGGCTATTCTTGGTGTGGCGGCATCTTTTGTTCCATATTTGCTTATTGCGAATATGGTGGGGGAACTGTTAGCAGGAAACAGAGATTTTATTTATTACTTAAAAGCTGTAATATTAATGGGCGTATGCTGGATAATTAGGGTTACATTTCATTCATGTTCTACAACACTTTCGCATGTGGCTACCTTTAATGTGCTTGGTGGAATCAGAAAACAGCTTTGCAAGAAGCTATCTAAAATTCCGTTGGGATCGGTTTTAGACGATAACAGTGGAAGTTACAAGAATATCATTGTTGAGCGAGTTGATTCCATGGAGACTACACTAGCTCATATCATTCCGGAGTTTACCTCTAACATTCTTTTACCAATTATTATGTTCATTTATCTTCTGATGATTGACTGGAGAGTGGGATTATCAAATTTCATCTCAGCAGTCATTGGTATTTTATTTGCTGCGATTATGATGATAAAGAGCCAGGGTGAATTTGAAGTAACAGTACAAAAGACAAAGTATCTTAATGATACGGCAGTTGAGTACATTAATGGAATTGAGGTTATAAAAGCATTTGGTAAAACAGGAAGTTCTTATGAAAAGTTTGTAAATGCTGCAAGAGACGGAGCGGATTGTTTTATTAACTGGATGAGAAAATGTATTTGGTGGCAGGCAGGAACCCTTTCCTTTATGCCAGCAACATTCTTAGGAGTTTTGCCTGTAGGTCTTCTTTTGGTGAAAAATGGAAGTTTAACTTCGGAAAATTTTATTACATGTATTATCTTATCGGCAGGTCTGATTACTCCACTAGTTACAGCATTTTCGTATATGGATGACATTATGAAGATGCAGACTATTTTTGGCGAAGTAACGGAGATTATCGAGAGAAAAGATATGGTACGACCAGAGATACTGAAAAAGAATCCAGTTGGCTCAGACATAGAACTAAAAGGAGTAAAGTTCTCCTATAAAGATAAGGAAATTCTTCATGGAATTGATATGGAGATAAAGCAGGGTGAAGTCAATGCTTTTGTTGGTCCGTCGGGTTCTGGAAAGAGTACCATAGCAAGACTTATTGACTCTTTGTGGGATGTGGATGAGGGAGTAATTACCTATGGTGGCATAGATATAAAAGAATTACCACTTGATTATTACGCAGGTCAGATCGCTTATGTGGCACAGGATAATTATCTTTTTGATATGACAGTTATGGAAAATATTCGATTAGGTAAAGAAGGTGCAACAGACGAAGAAGTTATAAATGCGGCGAAGGCATCAGGGTGTCACGAGTTTATATCAAATCTTGAAAATGGCTATGATACTGTGGTTGGTGGGGCCGGTGGCCATTTATCAGGAGGAGAGAGACAGCGAATCTGTATTGCAA
The DNA here is from genome assembly GCA_024692825.1 of Lachnospiraceae bacterium. GTDB lineage: Bacteria > Bacillota > Clostridia > Lachnospirales > Lachnospiraceae > JAILEN01. Next base: position 1,464 of record JAILMB010000201.1, read on the forward strand.
GAGCAATGCTTAAAAATGCACCGGTTGTCATTTTAGATGAGGCAACAGCATATACAGATCCTGAAAACGAAGCTTTAGTTCAGGCTAGTGTGGCAAAACTGGTACAGGGGAAGACCTTGATTGTCATCGCTCACAGACTTTCCACCATCCAAGATGCAGATAAGATTTTTCTAATAAATGATGGAAATGTTGAGGCAACAGGTAGTCATGAAAAGCTACTTTCTAACAGCATATTATATAGAAAGATGTGGGAAGCACATACTATGGCAAAGGATGATGATTCGGAAACTTTAGATGCATCGCTGGAGAGAAAGGAGGCTGCAAATGCTTGATATGCTTCGCAAATTTTTTGATTTTTGTAACCCGACAGACAGGGCAAAATTGTATAAATCCGTGGTGCTTGGTGTATTAGATGCTATTTTGGGTGCAATGAAAATTCCGGCAGCGTTCTTTGCCATAAGTGCGGTGGTGAATAAAGAGATTACTACAAATACGTTTATTGTGGTAATTGGATTTATGCTTGTAAGTACTGTGGGAAAGATGATTGTAAACAGATTTTCACAGATGCTTCAAACGGAAGCAGGTTACAATACCTGTGCAGAAAAAAGGGTAGAGATTGGTGAACATCTAAGATATCTCCCTATGGGGTATTTTAACGATACAAGCCTTGGACACATTACATCTGTCACTACAAATACTCTTGAACAGGTTGGAGATATAGCAACGAGGGCAATTATGATGGTCCTTCAGGGAAGTATCACAACTGCAGTAATCGGAATCGGAATGTTTTTCTTTGATGTGAGAATTGGAATTATTTCGGTAATCGGTATTTTGATATTCTTCTTTTT
>JAILMB010000217.1 GCA_024692825.1 Lachnospiraceae bacterium
GCCTTACTAAGAAGATAAGAGCTACCTCGCCCACTGATCGATAATGAAATGACATCCGCTCCTTGTTCAATCGCCTTATAAATGGCATCACAAGTAGCCCCTACGGTACCTTTTCCATTTTCATCGAAAGCACAAATGGGCAATATCTTTACATTTTCATTTGTATTTGCTGCAATGATTTCTGCCATTAACGTTCCATGGCCATTTGCATCTGTCATGTTTGACTCGTTAATACCATCTACTAAATGTCCCTGTAGAATTTCCTTAGTAGGATCTATCCCCGTATCAATCAAAGCCACTCTAATCTCTGGATACTTTATTTCCTTTTCATCCCAAGTATCTATAGAACCAGATTCCTCCGCTCCATCAAAGTCCTCTATAAAGCACTCTTCTGTCTCCTCATCCATCTCTTCTACTGACGAAAGTTCTTCTGTGGAAGTTAATGATCCATTCACCTGAATGGTCTCAACGACTTCCACAGAAGCATCTTCCGCATATACATAGGATATTTCTCCCGGATAGATTCCCACTGTAAATAGTACCAACACTAAAGCGACGCATAAAAACCCTTTTCTCATATTTCCTCCTGCTGCCTATCTCACCTACTCATAAACCGCCACAAAGGTTCTTTTATCGGCTCCTACTTTCATATCCTCTAACTCATAAGGCTGAAAAATCTGATTTGTTCCTTCTTCCTTCCAATACAAAAACTTCATACCTAATACATTCGGAGCTGCAGGACAATTGATCTTTGTGCCTACTGGAAAGGCATATTTCATTACAAGTGTAGGAATCCGATACTCTTTCGCCATCTCCTTTGAAATATAAAACCCAATCTCTTGTATCGGTGGCGTTTTTTCTTCTTCCTTTATAACCGTTCTTTCCGAAACCAGCTCTCCCTTTGTCCCAATGATATGGTGATAGGTCTCTTTTACCTCCATAGATAAAATTCCGCTTTTCATATCACGATTTTTAATGACGATATCAAATTCTCCCTCTTCACTGATTCGCTCTTTCAGGTTTTCTTTAAACCATGTAGTAAAGGATGCATCTGACATATTCTTAAGTTCTAAGTCTGAATACGACGTTTCCATATACTCTTCCATAAGTTCTGTCACACCATTATCCAGCTTCGTTTTTCGTATCCTACTTCCTTGCATGGTTAGAATAATGAGAGAAGTAAGTATCACTACCACAATCCCTGTAGACATCATTATGACTTGTTTCATATACCCTCCTAATCAGCGCTAATATAATAAGACTGCTTTCCTTCTACGTTTCCATTATTCTTATTCCAAACATCTATCTTATATAAGCCCTTTTGTTGAAAACACACTTCATTTCCCTTATGTAAAATAAACTCTCCCCTATCTTCTCCGGTGGCATAATCACAGACTCCAACGATTCGTATTCCCTCTAGTTGTTCTGCTTCTAAAAAAAGATCTGTCACCCGTATGGTTTCATTTACTTTTACATTTTGTTTCATCTTTGCCTTGTAACTTTCTTTTTTCAACTGATTCTCATAGGAGGTTTCCTGAAATGAAATGTCTTTTGTACTCTGTGCATGACTCTCTGCCTGTGCCCCTGCTATTTCAAGTATGCCTGTCTTTCCTTCATATCGTATTCCAGTAAATAAGAAGGCAAAAATAATTCCTGCACTAATACAAATAAGAATTGATTTACCATAATTTTCAATTATTACTAACATACCAAGCCTCCCATATCATCACTCGTTACCCGAAAATGACATACCCTTTCCTTCACATCTTTAATGCCATATCCTTTCCTTCACATCTTTAATGGCATATTCTTTCCTTCACTCCTGTAAATCGCATGTACTATAGTATTGGCTCCATAGCCGCTATAACATGACTTGGAAATACTCCCTGGTCCACAAGAAAGCATGCTGATAAAATTCCTACTAACAAGACAATCGCTACACCATCTATTATGACGTCTCCATATTCATCAATGATTTGTTTCATACGCTACTCACCGCCTTTAACACTTGAATTAATAACCCACTAACTATCATTCCATAAACAAGGTATAAAATACCCTCTCCATATTCCTCTATAATTCGTTTCATATTCACCTGCCATATAATGCCTTTAATTTTGAATTTGCTTCATATTCACCTGCCATATAATGCTTTTAATTTTGAATTTGCTTCATGTTCACCTACCATATATTACTTTCGATTTTATATTGTTTATGAATTCCTATAATAGGTACCTTAAAGTCATATAAAAGCTTTCCTTGACCAACACGCTTTCCAGTATCATTTACTTCAGAAGATGTTACTTCAAGAACATAGCCTCGTTCCTTTGCTTCCTTTTTACACTCCTCTATGACATCAATGGAAAAATTACTAACGCTAATCTTTTTGGTTGCCTTTGAGTAGTACTGATCTGCTGTATTTGCACAAATAGTCGCACCGATAAGGCCCACACTGACCGAAGTCAAAAGTAACAGTATAAAAATACCGCTAAAGGATTTTAAAACTGTATCCATATTTCCTCCTATAATCCGTCTTACATCTTCCTCTACCTACATATTCCCCAGGTGATTTTGACCTAGATACAACACCACAAGAAGCATTAAATCCACCGCCATCTTTACTCCTGCAGTAAGCTGTGGTGCCAAAAACAGTCCATAAAGCCCTGCTAACTCATCTTCGTTTTTAATCTTTTCTGCCTTATCCATAAGACGTTGATTTCGCTCAAGGATTTCTGTTATTTGATGCTCAAAGTTGCCTCCCGTTCCTTCTGAAATCGAGTAAAGCATCTTCATTGCAGAGTGCACCTCAGGTAGTGTATAGTCCTTTAAAAAATTCATATAAGGCTCCATGCTATCTGGCTGTTCTTTCAGTTCCTCCATTAGCTTCTTTAAGGCTGGCTTTAGAATCTCTGGTGCTTCGTCATAAGACCGATAAATTGCCACCTGGACGTTTTCTGACTGAAGCAGTAAAGACACTGTCATAAGCCACTTTGGAAACACCTTTTCCATTTCCTTTTGCACCGCCTTTTTTAAAAACTTGTGATCTAGTTTTTGATAGGGTGTACGGGCTGGATTCGTTTCAATCTTTTTATAGTAGTCTACAAATCGAAGTTCCTCCGGCTCATCCTCTACCAGTCCTACCGTAAGCTGAGAGTCTGCCTTATAAAAAATAAAAAAGTCGATTCCAAGCACAATGACTGTTGCAATTTGTGCCACTGGATGTAATTCCATTTGAAGTTCTAGTCGATAGGAGACTAAATAGATTAATAGACAAATTAAAATAGATGTTACGATGGAAAATAAGATGTCTCGACGTTTCTTATTTCTCGCCTGCTGAAGTTCATAGATTCGATCAGCCCAAAGTCGTCTCGCCTCTAATAGAATCTGAAGAGAACCAGAGTAATCCCCTCCTAGCACCTCCGCCTGTAGGGAAAACCGATGCACCAGATTCATCATGAAATTGTCATATTCCTTTTCAATAATCCGAAGACCTTTTTCTTCTACATCAGACTCATCATAGGTATGCAAGACATAGTCCTTTGCCTCATCTATCAGCTTTCCTGTTTCTTCTCCATGAAAAATCAAAGACAGATCCTCTAGCGTCGCTAGCACCTTCCCTGTCTTTTGAAAAGAATACAAATACTGTTCCAGATAAATATTTAAATCCGAAAACTTCCTTTGATAGAATTGATTTCCATATGCGTTTCTTAAAAAAAGTGGCAAAAATACCAGTCCCATAACACTAAGGCAAATCTGCGCATACAAATTCAGAGAAAACAGCCTACCAATTATCAGTAATAAGGCAAAGGCAATCACGTATAATACCCCTGTTTTTTTCACTGAAAACACATATCCATATCGATTCAACTCATCCGATAGCCGCTTTTCGCCCACGATAGGTTCCCCCTTTCAATGTAATAGGTGTATCTCCCTTTATTTCATTCCATACACCCTCTTCCATATAGGAAAAAGGATATAAAACGCCTGCTTTTTTCATACGATGTAAGATACTCTCTGGAAGCACCTCTTCTATGAGGTCTCCATTTTCTACCACCATATAGATTTCATTCTTTCCATCAGACCTGTCATAGAAACAAACCTGTTCGATATAGCGTCGAATGACATGTTTACCATTTTCATCCTTTTCCTCTTTTCGATTTAAAAGTACACCTACATCGATAAAGTTATAGATGTCATTTTCCATGTTTGTAATATCCCGCTCTCCACCTGCCATATTTAGCATTCGATCCGGTATATTTCTCACATCATCACTATGTAACGTAGTCATACCTCGAACACCTGTAGAAAAGCATTCTAAAAGATATACCACTTCTTTGGAGCGTGTCTCCGAAAGCATAATCCACTTTGGATTCAGTCGCAGACAGGTACGAATAGCCTCCGTATAGTTTAGAATGCGATTCACCTTTAACTCCACACAATCCTTCCCGGGATTTACTTCGTGGTAATGCCACTCTAAGGTATCTTCGATGGTAATTACTCGTTCGTTTTCTGGAATAAACTTGGAGAAAAACTTCGCGCACTCCGTCTTTCCTGCAGCCGGCTCTCCACAAAACACAATATTCAATCGAGCCTTTACACAATTTTTTAAAAGAGCCAGTACTCTTTCACTACAATATCCACTTTCCACCATATTCTCCTCTGTTAACCTTACATAAGGCAGGGATTTCCGGATGGATATACTCCTTCCGGAAACCGATACTGATTCATGTACAATCGTAATCCTAAGGGTATCTGTCTCAGCCTCTAATATAGGCGACTGCTTATGAAAGGATCTACTGACCGTATTTGCTACCCGTTTTGTAAACTGTTCTATAAAGTTTTCACTAAAAGAACAGGGTTCTTTATAACGAATATTTTTACTATTGGTCAGCCAAATAAATGAATCATCCCCTGTGGCTTGAAACGTATTTATATCAATATCTGTGATTTCATCATCCATCACATAAGGATATAGCGGTCCAAAGTACTGCTCCGTTTCTTCAATATTAAATTTTTCTGCCATGGCATGCCCTCATTAATTTACTAAGGCTGCATTGGCTTTTGTAAAGAATCCTTTGATTAAGGTTGCAAATTGGGTTCCTACCACACTGCCCTCACCTTTTCCGATTAAAGCAACGATCAAAGCCGTCAAACTAATAACTGCGATTACTGCTAGTAGCGCTGGTCCGTATTCTTTAATAATTTCTTGCATTCCTTTTCCCCTTTCTTTGTGAAATAACATTAACTTGGAATTTGTTGGCGAACGCCTTTGATTTGATATATCAGAACGTAAATTCATCATACCTTCCCGGTCACGGAAAATCCAATTAAGAAAAAATTAAAAATCCGAAAGAAAATTAATAAATTTTTAATAGAAAATTTATTTTTTGTTAATAAATTCCTCCAGCCTTAGAAAACACTCATTTTTTCATCTTTCTTATCACTAAAAAACTTTCTTTTCCCTCTATTATTTGTTAGAATGCCTTTTAGAATATTTGATTTTATTTAGGAGGAATTACTATGGCAGATTATCCTATCGTGACAATCGAAATGGAAAACGGGGATGTGATGAAGGCAGAACTTTATCCTGAAATCGCACCTAACACTGTAAATAACTTTATTAGCTTAATTCAAAAAGGATATTATGATGGCGTTATTTTCCATCGTGTAATTAAGGGCTTTATGCTTCAAGGTGGAGATCCTGACGGAAATGGAACCGGTGGTCCTGGTTATTCTATCAAGGGTGAATTTACATCAAACGGTTTTAAGAACGACTTAAAGCATGAACCTGGTGTACTTTCTATGGCACGTACTATGTTCCCTGACTCTGCAGGAAGCCAATTCTTTATCATGCATCAGACATCTCCTCATCTTGATGGAGATTATGCTGCTTTTGGTAAGGTTATCGAAGGAATGGATGTAGTAAATAAAATTGCTGAAGTTCCTACAGACTACTCTGATCGTCCAGTTGAAGTTCAGAAGATGAAAAAAGTAACTGTCGATACAAAGGGTGTGGATTATCCAGAACCTGAAAAGTGCTAATTAGCATAAAAAAAGGATGAGTGCTCGCTTTTTACTGCGAACATTCATCCTTATTTTTTTCTTTTAAATTGATTCTAGTTTCCTTAAAATTCTAAATTAATTCCAGATTCCTTATTTTCCTATCTTAAAGTGCCTCTAAAATCTTTGTGCCCTCTTCTAATTCAGGCAAATCGATTTCATAGCAAACACCCCAGTCTACTTTTTCAGCAAACTCTGGATTGATAGGAAGCTTTCCAAGTACTGGAATGCTT
>JAILMB010000258.1 GCA_024692825.1 Lachnospiraceae bacterium
CAATCGTCTTCTTTTAATGCCCTTTGAAAATGTAGAAGGGATTTCCGTAGGTGCCATTGTAGAAAACACCAATCGTCCCCTTGAAATTCCCGTGGGAGATGAGCTTTTAGGTCACACAGTAGACGGCCTTGGTCGTCCTACCGATATGGATGGAGAGTTATATCTTGAAGACGCCTATCCCGTAGATGCACCTCCTCCAGATCCTATGGATCGAGTTATCATTAACGAAGTCTTACCCCTTGGTGTAAAAGCCGTTGATGGATTAATCACCGTTGGCAAAGGACAGCGTATTGGAATATTTGCCGGTTCCGGTGTAGGAAAGAGTACCTTAATGGGTATGTTTGCTCGTAACACCAAAGCTCAGATAAATGTTATTGCTTTAATTGGAGAGCGAGGCAGAGAAGTTCGTGAATTCGTTGAAAATGACCTGGGACCAGAAGGAATGAAGCGCTCTGTAGTAGTAGTTGCTACTTCCGATAAACCGGCTTTGATTCGTAAAAAAGCTGCCATGACAGCTACCGCCATTGCGGAATATTTCAGAGATCAGGGAAAAGATGTTTTGTTAATGATGGATTCCTTAACACGTTTTTCCATGGCTCAAAGAGAAATCGGCCTTGCTTCAGGGGAGCCTCCTGTAACAAGAGGTTATCCGCCTTCAGTTTACGCGGAAATGCCAAAGCTGTTAGAAAGAGCAGGAAATTCCGATATAGGATCAATCACCGGTCTCTATACTGTATTAGTAGACGGAGATGACTTTAATGAGCCAATTACAGATACTGCCAGATCTATTTTAGATGGACATATTGTTTTAAACCGTCGACTGGCACAGCAAAATCATTATCCAGCCATTGATGTCCTAGCGAGTATTTCGAGAGTTATGTCCGCCGTTGCATCAAAACCGCATAAAAAAGCGGCTGGACAACTTAAAAATGTAATGGCTACCTATTCTGAGGCAGAAGATTTAATTAATATCGGAGCTTACAAAGCAGGCTCTAATAAAAATATTGATTTTGCAATATCAAAAATAGATAGTGTTAATGATTTTTTACTGCAGCAAACAGATGAAAAATTCAATTTTGAAGATGAAATTAACATGCTATTTGACATGTTCCCAATGCCGGAGGAGGAAAAACCGGCTCCAGAGCCAGATGTATCTGCCCTCTTAGCAGATAACAGCGAAGAAGAGTAGCATAGATTCTTTTAGGAGGTGATTTTTTGGCAAAGTTTGTCTATCGAATGCAAAACATTCTGAATTTAAAAGAAAAACTTGAAAGCCAGGAGAAAATTGCCTTTTCCGTTGCCAATGCTCATCTTTTAGAAGAACAGGAAAAGCTATCTCACCTGATGAGGCGACGTGTTGATTATGAAAATCAATTAAAAGAAATGACAGAAGGCTCTTTGAATATTCGTGATATCAAAAATTGTAAAGAAGCAATCAACACCATGAAATCCCTGATTCGAGATCAGTTATTGGAGATTCAAAAAGCCCAAAGAGAAGTTGAGATTTGTCGAAAGCGACTAGATGAAGTAATGAAGGATCGAAAGACTCATGAAAAACTTCGAGAAAAAGCTTTTGAAGATTTCAAAAAGGAATTATTAGCAGAAGAAAGCAAAGAAACTGACCAATTAGTGAGTTTTACTTATCACAATAAACAAACATCGGAGTAAGAAATGGCTGAAGAAGAATTATCTAAAAAAGAACAAAAGAAAAAAGAAAAAGAAGAGAAAAAAGCTGCGAAAAAGGCAGCTAAAGAAGCAAAGAAGAACGGAGAAGAATTACCGGAAGGTGAAGATGAAGAGAGCGGTGGAACTGCCCTCATTGTCATTGTTGGTATTTTAATCGTTATTGTTTGGCTTGCCATTTTTGCCCTTTTAATTAAGATGGACGTAGGCGGAATTGGCTCTACCGTTTTATATCCGATTTTAAAAGATGTGCCTTATGTAAACATGATTTTACCCGAGACAGAAGAGTATGCAGAAGTAGACTCTGCTTATCAGTTCGACACTATGGAGGACGCAGTGGCCCGTATCAAAGAGTTAGAGGCTCAATTAGAGGAAGCTCAAGCTGCCGGTGAAACAGATGCCAGTTACGTTGCAGAATTAGAAGCACAAGTCCAGGAACTTGCTGTTTATAAGGCAAACGAAGCAAATTTTGAAGAAATTAAAGAAAAATTTTACGAAGAGGTTGTTTTTGGAGACAATTCACCCGATATAGAAGAATATAAAGAGTATTATGAGAGTATAGAACCTGAAAATGCTGAGGTAATATACAAACAGGTAATCGGTCAAATCCAAGAGGATGAAGAGATTTCCGATTATGCAAATACTTATGCAAACATGAAACCTGCCCAGGCAGCAGCGATTTTCAATACCATGACAGACAATCTTGATTTGGTTGGTAAAATTCTTTGGGCAATGGATACAGATGCAAGAGCAAAAATTCTCGGTGCCATGGATTCAGACATTGCGGCCAGTGTCACAAAACTCATGGAACCTTAGAATTATATAAGGATGCAAAGGAAGGCATCTCTATTATAGCTACGGACGGCGAAGAAAGGAGACTTGTAATTTTATATGACAAGCGCGAATGTGTCTCAGATTCCTAACGGAATTCTAATGAACACACAAGCCAAATCCGCAGCGAAGTCAGAAGGCAATTCCACGGATTTCATGTCTATGGTGAACCAATCCCTTCAGTACAATCAATCATCCATTGAAACATCTGAAGCAGTAAAATCACCACAAAATACAGACACCATGAAATCCTATCAATCAAGTGGAACTCCTGCCGAAAAAATTCCTACAGAAACAGGGACTTCACTGAAAAAATCTCCCGAAGAAAGGGAAGATGTTGTAAAAGCGACTGAAGAATTTGTAAAAGATGTGGTAAAAACAATTTCCGAGGAAATGGATGTTTCTGAAGAAGAAATTGAGAATGCCGCTGAGGTATTAGGACTTAGTTTAATGGATTTAACAGATCCTAATAACATTGCAAAACTCTTAGGGGAACTTACTGGAGAAGAAAACAATGTATCTCTATTACTAGATGATACCGTATCAAATATTCTTTCAGAAATTGAACCTATGATTGAAGACTTATTCAACAATGTAGGAGTTGATTCGTCGAAAGAACTTCAAAGCTTATTTACACAAAACGATTTGGAAGTATCCGGATTTGAGATTTTAGAAACTCCAATTAATCTTGGACCTAACGGAGAGGTTTTTGGAGCGGTTGACCTTAAGGAAGAAGGTTTACCAAACCAAATCTTAAATTCAGATCAAGTGATTCATACCGTAGAATCAGAATCAATGCCTATGCAAGAAATAACAGAAGTTGAGACAACTGTTATTGCAGAGGCTCCCCTGGTAACACAGCAGGAAACACCAAAGGATGACAGTCTTGAGAATTTTGATATTCCAAAGGAATTAACTGGAGAATCAAATGAAGATTCCGTTTCAGTCATCGTTCCAAAAAACGATACAAAGGACGGAGCAAATCAAGATTTCAACCAAAGCCAAACCTTTAACGGAAATAATGAAATGGCATTTAAAGAACATACTGTTGTTTCAGATACATCCGTAACTGCTGGTTCCACCATTCAATCAGAACCTAATGTCACCTTTACTCAGACTGTACAAGAAGTTCAAACTTCCTACACCAGTTTAAATGCTGAAGACATTATGGAACAGATTGTTACCCAGACAAGAACACTTGTAGGTGAGACATCCACTACAATGGAATTAGAACTTCATCCTGCATCACTCGGAAAAATGTATTTACAGGTAACTGAAAACGAAGGAACGATTTCAGCCAAATTATTTACCGAGAATCATGATGTAAAAGCAGCCATGGAAACTCAAATGGTTGCTTTAAAAGAAACCTGGAATCAACAGGGATTAAAAGTAAATTCCGTTGAGATTTCAGTTGGGACAAGAGAATTTGAAGAACAGCTTGATAATCAGGCACAAACAACCTTTGAAAATGGTTCAAATTCCTTTGGAAAAGCTCCTGATGAAGAAAACACCTCAAGTTCATCTCGAATGAGAAACTTAAATTTAAATAGTTTAGACGAGTTACCGGAAGATTTGTCAGAAGAAGAAGTTTTGGCCGCATCTATGATGAAAGACTCTGGAAATTCCGTAAACTTTACCGCATAAGAAAGGAATAAATTATGTCTTTAGTTCAAGAGATTTCAAACGGAGAAGTTTTATCGGACAAAACAAAAACATCCTCATCAACAACTACAAGCAGTACAGATTCTACCAAAGAAATGTTTTTACAGCTTCTAGTTACTGAAATGCAGTATCAGGATCCATTAGAGCCTACTGACAACTCTCAGTACGTTCAACAGATGGCTACTTTTTCTCAGGTAGAAGCCTTAAATACCATGTCAGACAAAATGAGCAATCTTCAGGCTGGTTCCTTAGTTGGAAACTATGTCACTATTACAAATGAAGATGGTTCTGTGGTAGAAGGT
>JAILMB010000266.1 GCA_024692825.1 Lachnospiraceae bacterium
TAAGAAGTTTATCGAAATTCGTGTTGCAGATAGTGTTTCAATTAAAAAGGCGCTAGGGTATGTGGCTTTAATTAAAGGCATCGTCTACTCGGATTTAAATATGGAATTATTAGAAAAAGAATTGAAAGACGTTCAGGATACGGACATGATACAAGATGCCATTGATAGGATAAAAAAAGAAGGAAAAGAAGCAATTATCTATCATAAAAGAAGTGCAAAAAAAAGGATCAATCGATTAAAAACAATGGCACAGAGAGGGCTTTCTGAAAGTGAGCGAAGATATCTGATATATATATAATACTAGAGTATCTGATTTAAATATAATACCAGATTGTATGGTGGAATCTTTATGATATAAGAAATAACAAAATAAGAATATGAAAGACAGACAGTAGTTTCAGGGAGTTTTCTCTCAAAGCTACTGTCTTTTTTTCTTTTTATAGGTGTTAGGACTTATACCTGTAATCCTCTTAAAGGTTGAAATAAAGTGACTTGGGGAAGAAAAGCTTAAATAGTCACTAAGCTCTGCTACGGATATTGTAGAATATTCCAAATAGGTTTTTGCCAGATCTATTTTTTTAGTAATGATGTAATTAGTAAGAGAATCGCCTGTTTCTTTTTTGAAACATCTACTGATGTAGTATTCGGTGTATCCAATACTTTTAGCGATATCCGATAATCTGTTTTTTTCATTGATATGGGTTTCTACATATTCCATACACTCTGAGACAACAGAAGAGTAGTTTTGATGGGATTTTACTTCTTGTACACGCTGTACATAGGTTTGCTGAATTTGAGCACCAATATTATATACCTGAGAGACGGTCTCGCAGTCTTCAATCACCTGGATAAAATAGTCGGACAGAATCATGGCACCTTCGTAGGAGACGCCACCTAAAATAGAGGCTCTACTACATAATACCAGATATACAATAATTTCATTTTTGGCTTGTCGAAGAGGGTCACCACCACCAATTCGACCAATAGAACCAGTATGAGTTTGTATGGAGGTATCTATTCTCCCCTCTTTAATATTATTGATTAGTTGTTGTTCTTCAAGCCATGTCCCATGCCAATTTGCTTCTCCCCAAGCACTAGGCTGTTGAACTTGATTGTTTTCATGTAAAAGTATGACATCGCTTAAGTGAATCGATGTGCCATTAAGAGCATAGTAAAGCATACTGGCATAGCTTGCGGCAGTGTTTGGACTTACAGTAGGAGTATCTTTCAAATAGTGCATAACACGACTAAGAATATCAGGAGGAAGATGCAACTTCCGAAAACGACGGGAAAGGTAGTTTAGAGTCATTTCGGATGTAAACATGGGACCAAGTAGATAAATCTGAAAAGTGTTTTCCTGGGGCAAGGGAGTAAAAACTGATACCCATACAAAGCCAATATTATCTGTCACAAGAAGTGGAAGCATGCTTTCTTTAAAATGTTGTTCGATAATATTCGGACATGTTCCAACAGAAAATAGATTAAAGAAAAACTCCTTTTCCGGGCAATTGCTGTATAGAAGGTTGTATTTAGAATCTAGAGTCCAACTACAAATATTTTGCGTTTTATAAAAGGTATCTATTAAAAAATCCAGGTGTTGTTGATTCATATGGGAAACCTCCTGATTATAGCTTAAAGAATAATAAATTCTGATAATGTTTGGGCGTCCTTAGGAGTACAAGAGATGCTGCAGTTATTCAAATAGGAATAGTCGAGAGCTGTTGATAAAAATACAAACTTTGATAACTGACTTTGGAGATTTAAAGTGTCTCCTTCCGTTGTTTTTAAAAGAACGGTATCAAGACAGCTATCAACAGATTTTAAAAAGTTCACCATATCGATGTTTCGTTTAAAAGAGTACTCCATTTTCTTACACCTTTTATTTTAAGATTTTCTTTTCGTTTCTTTGTAATTTAAATTATATCGAAACCCTCTACTTAAAAATGTCATGATATTGTTAATAATATCATAATATTGCATAAATAAGAAGAATTCGTAAGAACAACAAGATTGTGTAGCAAATAACAAAAAACTGTTATCTCAAATTTTCTATTCTTTATAGAATTGCATTAGAAACACCATAGTTTCACTAATGAGAATTACTAAGAGGAAGAAAAGGAGAAATTCAATGAAACAGGCAAAAGAAAAAGACCCGTACAAAATGACGACGGGACAAATGTTAGCATGGAATGGTAGAGGGGTATCCATTGCTGCAAATGTTGTAGTACTTACGTACTTAACATTTTACTGTACTAATATGTTAGGTTTACCGGCAGCACTTACAGGAACACTATTATTAGTTAGTAAAGTGTTTGATGGTTTTACAGATTTAGTAGCAGGATTCATTATAGAAAAAACCAATACACGCTTTGGTAAAGCAAGACCGTATGAGTTTTCTATTATTGGCGTTTGGTTATGTACGATTCTTTTATATAGTTGTCCTGATTTTGGAACAACAGGAAAATGTATATGGGTATTTGTAATGTATACCTTTGTTAATTCAATTTTTGCTACATTTTTAAGTTCTGCAGAAACTGTATATTTAGCAAGAGCATTCAAATATGAAGAAGATCGAATTAAATTAGCTTCTGTATCAGGAATTCTGGTAATGCTATTTTGTACAATTGTTAGCATGGTATTTCCAATTCTTATGGGAGAGTTAGGAACTTCTAAAGGTGGTTGGACTACAATAGCATCTATTTTTGCAATCCCATTATTGCTATTAGGTATAACAAGATTCTTTTTTGTAAAAGAAAAAGTCGAAGTTGATGCGGAGGCTGCGTCTAATCTAACAGTTTCTGATTTCTTAGAAGGATTAAAAAGCAATAAATATATTTATCTTTTATTCTTTGTGAGTTTATTGACTTTTATCGTATCTAATATGGGAAATGCTGTAGGTACGTATTATTTTGAATACATTGTCGGGGACGTGAAGAAAATGAGTGTAATCGGAATGCTAGGATTAGTTACTCCAGTGGCACTTATGTTTTGTCCGTTAATTTTACGCAAGATTTCTACAAGTCAAATGATTCTGATTGGTGGAATTGTTGGGGCTGTAGGATGTGTGATTAAGGGATTCGCAGGTACGAATATGGTGATTCTTATTATTGGTAATCTTTTAGCGACATTAAGTGTACTTCCACTTTCATATTTTGCAGCTTTAATCGTTATTGACATTATGGATTACCACGAGTGTAAAACAGGAAAACGAGTGGAAGCAGTATTTGGTTCCATTTATGGGTTATCCAGTAAATTGGGGGCAGGCCTCGCTTCAGGTTTAGTTGGTTTAGTTATGGGTATGTCAGGTTTTGATGGAATGGCAGCAGTTCAAAGTGACGAAGCGATTCATACGATTATTAGTTTATATAGCTGGATTCCTGCGGTACTTATGGCGATTACATCGGTTCTAATGATGTTTTTTGATTTAGAAAAGAAATTGCCACAAATGAAGGAAGAATATCAAAAGAAAAAAACAATGACAGATTGTGAATAGATAATATGATTTGGTGCAGAACAGAAAATTTTCTGTTCTGCATTCGTTTATAGGAGAAACATGATGAAGAGAAATATTAAGGAAATAGTAGAAGCAATGACACTTGAGGAGAAAGCAGGTTTATGCTCTGGAGGAGATTTCTGGCATACAAAAGAAGTGAAACGCTTAGGTATACCCAAAATTATGTTATCCGATGGCCCTCACGGACTTCGTAAACAGGAGGAAGAAGGAGATCATTTAGGGGTTAACGAGAGTATAGAAGCGGTTTGCTTTCCCGCTGCTTGTGCAACGGCCAGTAGTTTTGATGTGGAATTAATGGAAGAAATGGGAAAAACACTTGGAAATGAATGCCAGGCGGAAGGCGTGGATATTCTGTTAGGGCCTGCTGTTAATATTAAACGAAGTCCCCTTTGTGGCAGAAATTTTGAATACATGTCCGAGGATCCATATTTAACTGGTGAAATGGCAGCTGCTTATATTAAAGGTGTGCAAAGTAAACACATTGGAACAAGTATGAAGCATTTCGCTGCCAATAATCAGGAGTATCAGCGTATGGTTTGCTCTTCAGAGGTAGATGAGCAAACATTAAGGGAGATTTATTTTCCTGCCTTTGAAATTGCGGTAAAAAAAGCACAGCCAAAGACCATTATGTGTAGCTACAATAAAATAAACGGAGAATATGCTTCTGATAATGAGTGGCTATTAAATAAAGTATTACGAGATGACTGGGGATTTGAAGGATTTGTAGTTACTGATTGGGGAGCTGTGAACAATCGAGTACAAGGATTGAGCGCGGGGCTGGATCTTGAGATGCCTTCCTCAGGAGGTGTGAATGATGAACGTATTGTAGACGCTGTGAAAAAAGGAACTTTAGACGAGAAAAAATTAGACCAGGCGGTGGAAAGAATATTAAAAACTGTATTTGAGTGTGCTGATCATCGTGATAAAGAAGCTGTTTTTGATAGAGCCCTAGATCATGAAAAAGCAGTAGACATCGAAACAGAGTGTGCGGTGTTACTTGAAAATAATGGAGTTTTGCCACTGAATGAAAATAAAAAAGTAGCTTATATAGGAGGATTTGCAAAAAATCCAAGATATCAGGGTGGCGGTTCTAGTCATATTCATAGTAGTAAAGAAAGTTCTGCGTTGGAAAGTGCAAAAAATAAAAATCGAAATATCACCTATGCAAAAGGATTTACAGAAATCGAGGATGTCATAGATGAAAAAGAAGTTCAGCTGGCTGTTGATATAGCAAAAGAGGCAGATGTTGCTGTAGTTTTTGCAGGGTTGCCGGAAGTAATTGAGGGTGAAGGCTATGATAGAAAAGATATGAAACTTCCAGAATGTCAAAATCATTTGATAAATGAAATTATAAAAGTACAGCCAAACACGGTGGTTGTTTTACATAATGGTAGTCCGGTGGAATGTCCTTGGGCTAATCAAGTTGCTGCAATCTTAGAACTATACCTTGGCGGAGAAGGCGTAGGTGAGGCCTGTGATAGAATTCTATGGGGAGAAGCAAACCCATGTGGTCGCCTGGCAGAAACATTTCCTTTGAAGCTGGAAGATAATCCTAGCTATTTGTACTTCAAGGGTGATGGAAAAAAGGTGAAGTATCAGGAAGGAATTTTTGTCGGATACAGATACTATGACACCAAAAAGCAACAGGTTCGTTGGCCGTTTGGGCATGGATTGTCATATACGAAGTTTTCCTATCATAATCTTCGGGTATCCAAAAAACAAATGCAGGATGATGATGTAATTAATGTATTTGTTGACGTAAAAAACATTGGACAGCGAACCGGAAAAGAAGTTGTGCAACTATATATTAGTGATAGAACAACTTCTTTTGGAAGACCAATGAAAGAACTAAAGGGATTTAAAAAGATTGAACTAAAACCAGAAGAGGAAAAGACACTTGAGTTTCAGATTACTGCAAGAGATCTTAGTTATTTTAATGAGGCGATGAAAGATTGGTATGCTGCATCTGGAACTTATGGAATTTTAATCGGACATTCTAGTAGGGATATTTGTCTGGAAGAAGAAATTTTGTTTGAAACAAAACGTTTGCTACCAATGACAATCGATGGAACAACAACCTTAGGAGAATTAATGAATGATCCAAGGACAGCACCTGTTTTAGGACAGATCATGGCACAGGCCTTTGGTGCTTCGGAAGAAAATAGTAATGCAGGCTTGGAATCAGATGATGCCACAGCAAGGGCAACAATGAATGCCATGCCGTTAAAGAGCCTGGCCAGTTTTGCAGCTATGCCGGAAAATGTATATGAAAACATGCTTTTGACCTTACAAGATGTAGTTAAGAGTAAATGAATGGGAGAATCGGATGAAGGCGGTAAATTTAAAAACAGCAGACTTAATAAATCCCATTGGAATTGATCAGGTGAATCCGCGATTTTCATGGAACTGCATTAATGGGATAAAACAAAGAGCATACCAGGTAATAGTGAAAACGAGTGAGGGTAGAATTCTCTATGACACGAAAAAAGTAGAAAGCTCCCACATGCATTGCAGATATGAAGGAGAGACTCTCGTAAGTCGTCTCGCAGTTACCTGGGTAGTGGGAATCTGGGATGAAAATGATCATTTGGAATGGTCAAATCCAGCATTCTTTGAAATGGGATTATTAAATGAACAAGATTGGAAGGCAAAATGGATTTGTGGAGTTGATACAAATCAAAAAAAGCGTTTGCCGGCAGATTATTATTATAAAAAAATTGATTTAAGTGAATCTGTAAAGAGTGCCAGAGTATACGCGACATCTCTCGGGGTATATACAGCTTATATAAATGGAATTCGTGTAAGCAGTGTTTTAGCGCCGGGCTCAACCTTTTATGACAAAAGAATGTATTATCAAACTTACAATGTGACAGATGAAATAAAAAATAAGAAACAATGTGAAATAGAATTTGTTGTAGGGGATGGTTGGCTAAAAGGAAAATTAGGAGCAGATCAAAAGGAATATTTATATGGGAGTCAAACGAAACTTTTTGCTCAATTAGAGATTCTTTATGAGTCTGGAAAGAGAGACATAATAGCAACAGATGCCAGTTTTAAATGGTGCAATGATGGTCCTATTATTTTTTCAGATTTAAAGGATGGAGAGATTTATGATGCGAGAAAAAAGCCGTCTTATGACTTTCATGCAGTGGAGGATCTGTTAGAAAAAAGAATTCCAATTGCACCTAATGGACCCCTTATTCATGAACATGAGGAATTTATAGGAACGTTAGAAAAGGATGATTCAAATCAAAAGATACTAAATTTTCGACAAAACATGGCAGGCTATCTTAAGTTTTCCCTAAAGGCTCCTCGTGGGAAAAAAATAAGGATTCGACTGTTTGAGGTTATGGATCATGGAGAGTATTCCAATACCTCTTTAAGTTTTCCTGATGGGAATGTAGAACCGGTAAAACAGGAGATTTGTTTTATTGCATCTGGAGAAAAAGAAGAGTATTGCCCATCCTTTTTCTATTCCGGTTTTCAATATGCCTTAGTGGAAGGATTAGAGGAGATAAATCCTTTGGATTTTAAGGCGGTAGCAATTTATACTGATATTGAATATGGTAGTCAGTTCCGTTGTTCCAATGAAAAGCTCAACCAGTTTTTTAAAAACTCCATATGGAGTATGAAAAGTAACTTTATTGATGTGCCGACGGATTGCCCTCAGAGGGAAAAATCAGGTTGGACTGGGGATGCACAGGTATTTTGTAAAACAGCAACTTATTTTGCAGATACAAAGGCGTTTTATGGAAAGTGGCTTAAAGATGTCAGGGATTGTCAGCGAGAAAATGGAATGGTTGTGGATGTGAATCCCATTGTCATACCCGTTGGAAGTGAAAGAGATATTGTAAATGGAAGTTGTGGTTGGGCAGATGCTGCCATAATTATCCCCTATACTATTTGGAAAATGACGGGAGATGACACTATAATTTATGATAATTATGAATTGATGATAGGTTGGATGAATTATGTTATCTCTCTTTGTAAGGATAAATCCATGTTTACTCTGTCGCCAGAACATCCTATGTATCCTTTAAAGGCAATATATGAAATGTTTCAATTAGAGGGCTCTAAGTGGAATCAATATATTCCCGAAGCAGGATTTCACTGGGGCGAGTGGAGTGTACCTGAATCGGAAGAACCGAAGGAATTGCCTATGGATGTGGCATTAATGAGTCCAAAGCAGGAGGTAACCTGCGCTTATACCTATTATTCTATGACTATGTTAGAAGAGATGCTTCAAACAATTGGAAAAAGTAAAGAGGCTAAGGTGTGCAAGGAATATGCCAATGGTAGTAAGGAGGCATATCATGTACATTGGATAAAGAATCATGGTGTGGAAACAAATCATATGGCAGAGCTGGTTCGCCCGGTTGCGTTAGGTTTGGCTGATGACGACGAAAAAAAGGTAATCGCTAAACAACTGAATCAGATGGTCATTGAAAGAAACTATCATGTTGGAACAGGATTTCTTTCTACTCCATTTTTATTATATGTTTTAGCAGAAAATGGATACGTAGAGAGTGCTTATAGAATGCTGGAAAATGAAGAAGCACCAGGGTGGTTAGCTATGGTAAATCAAGGTGCTACTACAGTTTGGGAGTCCTATTTGTGTTTTGATGAAAATAAACATCCGCTGCCTTTTTCCTTTAATCATTATTCGCTAGGTGCTGTTTGTAGTTTCTTGTTTGACAGTGTATGTGGAATTCGAATTGCTGGAGAGAATCAGTTTGTAATAAAACCCCAGCCCGGAGGGACGTTAGAGTTTGCAACTGCAAAAACAAAAACAGTGTATGGAGAAGTAGCATGTAGTTGGGAAAAACAAAAGGAGACATATTTATATGAAGTTTTTGTCCCGGCAAATACAGTGGCTGAGTTTGTTTTTTTAGATGGCAGAAAAAAAGTACTTCAAGGTGGAAATTACAAATTTTATGAGAAGGAGCAGTAAATTATGTTAAATGTAGCAATGATATTTCAGAATCATATGGTCTTACAAAGAGAAAAAAAGATTACTGTTTGGGGCGAGACCGATTGTCATGAAAGAGTATCTGTGAGAATTCAAAATGAGAAGGCTGTCACAATACCTTTAGAGAACGGAACGTGGTGTGTTGAAATCGGACCTTTAAAAGTTTCAAAATTTGAAGAAATGGAAATCATTTGTGGAAGGGAAAGAATCCTTCTTACGGATATTCTAATTGGTGATGTTTGGTTGGCAGGAGGTCAGTCAAATATGGAATTTTATATGAGATATGATGAAAACTATGAACAGGAACAAAGGGAATGTGCAAATTCGGAAATTCGGTTTTTTGATTATCCGGAAGTGTCCTATGAAGGCCAATTAAAGGAAGCGGATTACGGGAAGAATTTTGGATTCTGGAGAAAGACAACCCAAGAGGATTTGGAATGGTTTTCAGCAGTTGCTTATTATTTTGCGAAAGAATTGCAGGAAAAACTTGATATACCAATAGGCATTGTGGGATGTAACTGGGGTGGAACACCAGCCTGTGCATGGATGACTGAAGAAGCCATTCGAAAGGGAAAAGGAGAGATTTTCTTAAAAGAGTATCAGGATGAAATAAAAAATTTAGATTTGGAAAAATACAATGAAGATTTTATGAATAATCCTGCATCCTGGAGAACAGATCCCTTTGAAGATCAAATTTCCGAGTTGTTGATGAGAGGAAAAAGCATAGAAGAAATTATACAAACCCTGTATGGAATCTCCTTAGAAGATGCGTCAATGGATGCATCAGCCATGACACCAGTGATTGGACCAAAATATGAAAGACGTCCCTGCGGACTTTATCATAGTATGCTTTCGAAAATAGCTCCATATGGATTAAAAGGATTTTTATTCTATCAAGGCGAAACAGATGGAGACACACATCCGGAGTGCTATGAGACCTTGTTTTCGGCCTTAATCGAGGATTGGAGAAAACTATGGAATGAAGAACTACCATTTTTATTTGTACAAATAGCACCTTTAAACCAATGGATGCAATGCGTGGGAACTCCCTATGTGACGATTCGAAATGCCCAGCAAAATGTTGCAGATAAAGTAGCAAATACTGCAATGGCAGTAACTGGAGATTGCGGTATGGAATTTGATATCCATCCAAAGAAAAAGAAACCTGTGGGTAAACGATTGGCTCTTCAAGCTTTACAGAAGGTCTATGGAAGAGATGTGTTATGTGAGGCTCCAAGATTGTCCTCAATAGATGCAAAAAATAATATAGTAATTTTAAATTTTTTAAATACTGGAAGTGGATTACATTTACAAGGTAACAAGGAAAAAATTAATGGTCTAAAAGTGCAGGTAAATGGAAATCCGGTAAGAGAAGAAAGTATAGAAATTGAAATAAAAGAGAATTCCATAGTTTTAGCCTCAAAGGAATTTCAAAAGGGAGAAATAACGGTTTCTTTTGGTGATGGCGGTTGGTATCAAATGAATCTATTTAACAGTGCGGATATACCGGTTCGACCGGGAAAGGTTATAGGGGTTATAAAATGACAGATATTATAAAAGAGTTATTAGAACAAAAGGAAGATAACTATATTTTGCCTTTTTTCTGGCAGCATGGTGAATCGGAAGAAACCCTTCGAGAGTATATGAATGCTATCTATAACGCCAATATAAGAGCAGTATGTGTGGAGAGCAGACCACATCCTGATTTTTGTGGAGATAAGTGGTGGCATGATATGGACATTATTCTTGATGAAGCAAAAAAGAAGTCAATGAAGGTATGGATTCTTGATGATAGTCATTTTCCTACGGGATATGCAAATGGTGCCATGAAAGAAAAGCCTGTGGAACTTCGCAGACAAAGCATATGTTGTCAAATAATAGATACAAAGGATAAAGAAAGGATTTCTTTAAAAGAGGAATTGTTGCATCCATTGCCATTTGAGAGAACAATGGTAGAACAGTACGTATTACCAAAGGAATTACCGCAATTTGAAGATGATCACCTGCTCAGTGTTTATGCCTTAGAGATTAAGGAAAACAGGAGAATAGATTTAATAGCCTATATAAAAGAAGGAAAGCTAAATTGGACTGTACCTAAGGGTGAGTGGAAGATTTATATCCTTCATACTTCTAAGAATTTTGGGTATCACAGAGATTATATCAATATGATGGATAAGGAGTCTTGTCGAGTCCTTATTGATGCAGTATATGAACCTCATTATAGACATTATAAAGAGGAATTCGGAAAAACAATAGCGGGATTCTTTTCTGATGAACCGGAGTTAGGTAATGGTCATCTTTATGAAGTAAACGATGGTTTTCCAAATGGTTCAGATTATCCATGGAGTAGAGAATTAGAAGAAAAGCTGAAAGAAGATTGGGGAGATGACTATGGACTTTATCTTGGAGGATTGTGGGATGACAATGTCCCGGAAGTAGAAAAAATACGCTATGCCTATATGAATGGTGTAACAGAATTGGTAAAACATGATTTTTCTAAGCAAATAGGAAACTGGTGTAGACAGCACGGGGTAGAGTATATTGGTCATTTAATCGAAGATGATAATCATCATGCTAAAACTGGCTCCTCCTTAGGACATTATTTCAGAGGTCTAGCAGGGCAGGATATGGCAGGAATTGATGATATCGGTGGACAGGTATTTCCTCAGGGAGAAGATATTTGTTATGACAAAGGAATATTTGAACATAGAAATGGTCAGTTCTATCATTACATGTTAGGTAAATTAGCCAGTTCTGCAGCTGCAATAGAACCAGCAAAACATGGGAATTCCATGTGTGAGATTTTTGGAAATTACGGATGGAGTGAAGGTGTTCGATTAGAAAAATATCTGGCGGATCATTTTTTGGTAAGGGGAATTAATCACTTTGTTCCCCATGCTTTTAGCGGAAAAGAATACCCAGATCCAGACTGCCCTCCACACTTTTACGCCCATGGACATAATCCACAGTATCGTCATTTTGGATGCTTGATGAGCTATATGAATCGTGTTTGTCATTTAATAAGTAATGGAAAACATATTGCAAAGGTAGGCGTACTATATCACGGTGAAGGTGAGTGGACGGGAGAACATATGACTTCAGATGCCATAGGACATGTTCTTTCTGATGCACAGGTGGAATATGATTATTTGCCTCAGGATGTATTTGCATATCCTAAGGAGTATCAGATGGAATACTTAGATGGGAAATTAAAAATTAATACTCAGGAATATGAGGTGATTCTGGTTCCTTATATGGAGTTTGTTACAAAAGCATTTGCAAAGAGTGTGGAACTACTTACGAAACATCATGTTAAAGTGTTATTTGTAAACCGTTATCCTAAAGGAATATGTGATGATTTTACATCGTATGAAAAGACTAGTGTGGAAACCATAAAAAGAGACGCAGATTGCGTCACTTTAGACAAAGTGGTAGAAAGCCTTCTAAAAATTGGTGCTTATGAAGTAAAACTAAGTCCTAAAAATAATCGTATCCGATATATTCACTATGTTCAAAAAAATGGTGTTGGAGTTTGGATGTTTGTAAATGAAGGTAGTGAGGTCTTTGAAGGTGAGCTAGAATCTAATTCTTTTGAAAAGGCTACAAAAGAAATATATGAATATGATGCTTGGGATAATACAATCAAAGAAGTAGTCATAGACCATAATAAGATTATGACAAGAATCGAGCCTTTCAAAAGTGTCATTTACATCGAGGATTACGAGACAAATGAAAGGGAATTGAGTCAGTACTATAAGAATAGATATGAGAGTGGAGGGGATTGGAAAGTTATAAATACTTCAGAATCCTGGAGACGAAGTATCTGTCGAAGTATTGAGTATCCAAATTTCGAGAAAGAAAAAATGGTAACACTTCCAGATAATCTTTGTAATGAAGAACCGATGTTTTCTGGATTTTGCCGCTATGAAAATCGATTTTGGATTGAGGATGAAAAAGAAATATGGTTGATCATAGAGGATGCCGCGGAAGGAGTAGAAGTATTTTTAAACGGAAAAAGTTTAGGTATACAAATAGCTGCACCATTTCGCTATAATCTTTCAAAAGAGGTTGTGTCAGGGGAAAATGAATTAGTAATTGAAGTGGCAACTACTTTGGAAAGGGAAAATTCTGGAAAACCGGATGCATATGGAAATATGATTGAAGCAACAGCAAAATCAGGAGTCACTGGTAATATACTAATTATGACCAAAATAAAAATATGATAAAAGTCCGAGAGATAATCTCTCGGACTTTTTACAGGAATGTAGGAAAATAAAATGTAAAGGAAAAGGTAGGGAAATTATGATTAAAGCATAGGAAATGATGGAGCTAAGGTATAAGGCAAAGGCGCCTAAAATCTCTGAGACGGTGGTAGATTTAACTGCTACTTTTTGTAATGATAACCAGGAAGTAAATTTAAAAGAAAGCTGGGGGAATATTTCTGCAAAGGAAATGACAAATCGATTTTGGAAAGCTACAGTAACAGGAGGATTTTGCACGCATGGAGAAGTTCTGTTGGACGAGAATATTCAGACGAAAGAAGAGCAGGATTCAGCAGTTTTATGGTGGGCAAAAGGTGGAAAGTTAAATCATACCATTCCGGAAACTTCTTACTTTGGTCATTGTGGAGATGAAGTATATCTCTTTTATTATGGGGATGAATGCTGTGCCAGGGTATGTCCCGAGTTGCCAGAAGGTCATAGCTTTACTATGGAAATTGTGGATGCGAGGAATATGACGAGAGAAGTGGTTTGTCATGAATTTCAAAATGGAGATGAACTTCGATTGCCGGGACATGAGAATATGGCGGTAATCGCATGGAGAAATAAGGAAGTCTAGCTAGAAAATGTTGTAGTTGCGAATTGATTATTTCCTAGTAAAATAGGATTAAGGAAAATTTAACCATAAATAACAAGGAGATTCTATGACATATTTAACTTGTTTTTTCTTAGATAATGAAAAAGATATTATTGTAAATTTATATAGGGATTTGGATCGGATGTATTACGTGCTTCGGACACCAAATCACAACACGGGAAATCTAATTCGTAACTTTTCTAAAACGTTTAAGCTTCCTCTTTCAAAAGATGAAGATGATATGCTGATTATTGAAGGCGAAATCCCATGTTTTATTGATGGGAATAATCAGGAAACTTACATTTTTAAATTAAAGGATACGGAAATTGCAAGCATTACTTCAGATGGAAAAGTGGAGCTAAAGGCTACCATTCCTGCCATTGCAAAGACACTTATGAGTCAGACTAAGGATTTTAAGCTTCCAGAAGAAAAGACGATTTTTAAAACCTTTATTCGAAAAGATTTAAAATTCAGAGCGGATTTACATACCCATATGAATGGAAATTTACAGGGGGACGTATTGATTGCCTTGGGTATTGCTCATCAGATTCGTTATCCTCTTTACTATGTAAAAAAACTTGGACTAGAGATGACAGAGGAGCAGTGGAATCGTGTCAACGCTCAAAGAGAAAAAGTTGCAAAGCAGTTTATTTCTTCAGATTTGAAGGGGAAATACTTAGAGAGAAGAATTAATGATAACACTTTTATTAATTTCGCAGATTTGATTTTAAATAATCTGGATAATGCAGAATTAAATATAGTAAAGATTCGTGGATCACTGGCTGTCATTAAAGATGGACAGGCAGTATTTACCAATCTTGAAAAGGTATATTTATATCGCTATGTTTTTTGTAAGGGAAAAGAAAGCGAAGAAAAAATCGAACTTTCAAAAGTGGATCTAATTCCAGATCAGGATGTAAAAAATGCTCTAAAACAGATGCTTCGAGATAAGGAAAATCCTGAGTATTGCAACAATACAATTTTCCAGGATAAGCTTTTATGGATTGCCAGAAGTTATAAAAAACAGGGCGTTTCCTATGCGGAGATTTCTGATACAACCCTGGTAAAAAAATACGAATCTCTTGAAATGTTACGTCAGGTTCATGAGGTAATGCCAAGCATTTATAACGAAACCGGAGTAATGATTCGTTTCCTTGCGGCAATGCGACGAATTCCACTTACTATTGTAAAAGATGCCATCACACCGGCCAATTATTTAGAGCAAAACCTAGAAGTGTTAAAAGCTACAGCATTAGATCCTTATGTGGCAGGCTGTGATTTTGTTGGAGAGGAAATAAATGACATTATTACCTTAAAGCCAGCCTTTAAGGAATTAGTAAAGATTGCAAAGGCAGACCCTACCTTTGTGATTCGTGTGCATGCAGGAGAAAATGACAGCCAAAAAGATAATATTGCCCATTCCATTGCATGTGTAAAAGAATCCTTAGAACCAGGGCAGGCCATGCCAAAGATTCGTCTGGGACATGGACTTTATACCTATAGTCCTACATCTAAAAAAGGAAAAGAAACCTTAAAAGAATTAAAAGAAAATGATGTTGTTCTAGAGTTTCAGATTACTAGTAATGTAAGACTTAACAACTTAAATTCCCTGGAGACCCATCCTCTAAAACAGTATTTAAAACAGGGAATTCGCTGTGTGCAGGGAACAGATGGAGCTGCCCTTTATGGAACCAGCTCCATTGATGAACAGCTTTCTTTGGAAAAGATGTTAGGACTAAGTGATGAGGAACTTGCAAAAATGCGTGAGGCAGAAAAAAACATCATTGAAGAAAGCCAGAGAGCTTATTCTGAGAAAAAGGCAGCTTTTGCGAAACTCATTGGCCATAAAGATATGGAAGAAGTGCTCCTAGATAAGATGCAGGAAGTAAAGATTGCAAAGAGCACAAAAAAATCTACTGCAAAATTAGACTCGAACACGGAATTGAAAAAACAAATTGAAGAGATTCCATGGGATAAACTTCCAATTGTTGTTTTAGGTGGAAGCTTTAATACAGAAAAAAGAACGACACAGTTAAGTGATAAAGCAACAAAACAGATAGATGAATTGTTGGAGTTTTTAAATCCAGAGGAAGTGTGTTTTGTGATTGGACATAAAATATCAGGATATGAAAAATATTTATTGGAGCATAATACAAAGGGCTTTCGTGTATACTCTTTTGTCCCTTCTGTTGTTACAAAAAAAGAGGCTGAAAAGATACGAAATGCCAGAGTAAAGGTACGTGTATCTACTGAATCTGAAGGTATGGGAATTTACAAGAGTTTTAACTATGAAATCTTTGAACGACGTCCTTCTGCTGTTATTGCTTTTGATGGAAATTCCGCTGCAGCAAATTTGATTCAGGAAGCCA
>JAILMB010000016.1 GCA_024692825.1 Lachnospiraceae bacterium
ATCTTCGACTTTTTTATTTGGAGCCATACGACCAACAAACAGAATGTTATGTTTTCCATCATTATATCTTTCGATGACGTCCTGATTTGGTTTTTGTTTATAATCATCAAATTGTACCAAAATCGGCGCCACATTCATTTGATCTGTGTACCCATAAGAAATAAGATCTTCTTTATTATAATCTGATACAACTAATCCTTGATCAATATACTTTGCCAAGCTCTTTATTTCTTCTAATCCTTTTTCGCAATTCAGCTTAGCCTTTGCATCATAACCATCAAAGAACTTCGGCGGGGTCACATTATGATATCGAAGCACAACCTTGCAAGGTGCATTTTTAATCAGTTCTTCAAAATGGTCCTCCGCCGCAAAATGGTAAAGTAAAATGTCATCTTCCTTTAGAATCGGCATGATTTCCGACGAAAAAACTGTGCCCTTTGGTATCTTAGGATGAATCGTTTCTGCAAAAGTGGCAGTTACAAATCCCTCTTTGCGAAGAGCATTTTGAATTGCAATCACATCATTCCCTACCGCATCTCCATAATTTACAGTAGACACTAGCTGAATAATACGAGGTCCCTTCTCATCGCACAACTTGTGATAGTTTTCATCATTAAAAACCTCAAACATCGAAACCGTATATTGATGCAACCTTGCCTCAATGTTATAGATATCCATGATAGCACGTTCCACTGCCTGGTCATACTTAACCTGACCACTCAGTTTTGCCATAACTCTACGAGCAAACTTTACCAAAGAATTTTTTTCTTCCCCAGGATGATACCCTGAATACTTACGAATATCTCCGATATTATCGTTTAATTGTTCAAGTAATTTATATATATTGTCTGCAGCCATGCGTCCTCCTTAGGCTTCTTCCCAATGGTTCTCAAGCAGGTATACTCCCATCGCTCTCTCCTCGGAAAATACAGTGATTTTAAAGACATTATTAATCTCATCAAAGACTTCTCCGCCACCGGGCGGATACATAACAGCGTTTAACAGATATGTGCCTTTTGCATAACCGAAGGTCGGAAACTCAACATTTACTTCTCCTTCGTCCTTCAAATCCAATACTTTTCCTGTCGCAAACTCATAGTTATTCTCGTAAACCAAAATCCCATCATCTCGATAAAGCGAAAACTTAATATTTGCTTGAGGAACATGATTCGGATTTTTATAAGCAAAACGAAGGCGCACCGCTTCCCCGGAATGAAAGGTTCTCTTTTTTTCTCCGATACTGTTTAATGCTTTGATATCCGAAAATTCCACATCGAACGTCCCTTTTCTTTCAGCTATATCACTGCAAAATACAGGCATCAATCGTGCTTGTCCAAGTTTTTTATGCTGTTCCATCACTTCAGCATCCTCTTTTTCAAGACGCTCCTGCATACTTTGATTCATCGCAGTAAGATAGGCCTCATGCACGCTGATTGGATCGCCTTCAGCTCTTATTTCACCTTCATCAATCCAGTAGCTTCTATCACAGATTCGCTCAACCTGATCTAAAGAATGAGAAACAATGACGATAGTCGTTCCGGCACGCTTAATATCTTTTAGTTTGTCAAAACACTTTTCCTGGAAATTTACATCTCCAACCGCCAAGATTTCATCAATTAATAGTATCTCAGCATTTACATTAATCGCCACAGAAAATGCTAATCGCATATACATTCCGGAAGAATAGGTTCTTACCGGATTGTCAATATATTCCTCCAATTCAGAAAACCGAATGATGTCATCTAATCTCTCATCGATTTCTTTTTTTGAAAGGCCGAAAATCGCTGCGTTGGTATAGATGTTTTCACGTCCGCTCATATCAGGATGGAACCCGGCCCCAAGCTCAATCAAGCTTGATACTCGACCGCACATATCGATGCTTCCGGAATCAGGATAAATAATCTTTGTTAACAGCTTTAATGTGGTACTTTTTCCGCATCCATTATGTCCGATTAGACCAATAGCTTCACCTTTTTTTACCTCGAAGCTGATACCTTTTAATACTTCTCTTATTTCATATCGATTTCTTTTTTTGTGAATCGCCTTTTCTTTTAATGAGTTTCCCTTATCAAAATAAACCTTAAAAGATTTTTTTAAATCGCGAACTTCTATTGCATTTTCAGGTTTCATTTATAGTTCCTCCGCGAATCCTTTTTGGAGTTTACCAAATACAAACCACCCCAAAAGACATACAACAACGCCCAAAATTACAGCAGTACCCATATTGGACATATCCGGAATTTGTTTATAATAAAGGATTTCTCTATAAGCATTAATAATTGGCGTTGTCGGATTATAGTTCCAAACGGTCATTAAAAAAGGATGTGCAGACAGCGCTTCCTCCACCATATCCTGACCATACATGACCGGTGTTAAAAACTGCCACGCCATGGCAATAATAGAAAGAATGCTCTGCAAATCTCTTAAGTAAACAGTAAGCGCAGAAAAGAGCATGCATATACCCAAACAAATGAAGTATTCTATAATCATTATGATTGGCAAGAACAAGCAAGCCACGGGGTTTACTCCAAAACCGGTTACTATTAAAACCACAAATACAACCACGAAACTAAGTAACATATTTACAAAAGTACTTGTAGTATTTGCAATTGGCAGCACCTCTCTTGGAAAATATATTTTCTTTACCAAATCCTGTGATGCCAAAATACAATTTGCTCCACTTGTAAGAGCCGAACTAAAGAAAATCCATGGAACCAAAGCGACAAACAAAAACAAATAATACTTTTCAATCCCGGATCTCATGATTACAGAAAACACCAAAGTGTATACAATTAACTGCAACAAAGGATTAATAAACGTCCATAAAAATCCAAGTACGCTGCCCTTGTATCTTCCACGCAGTTCTTTTTTTACCAAACTGAATATCATTTGGCGGTAATTATATATTTCCTTTAACGAACTCATCGTCTATATTATCTCCAACTCTTTTCGAATGATGTTACCCGCTCTCTCGTAGCTTAGTGCCTTTCGCACCTGAGTCACACCACGTTCTTTTATCTCGTTATAGTATGCCTTGTCATCATAGAGTCTTCTGACATAAGCGCTGGCCTGATTTACATCTGCATCCATCCAGCGGTTGCCCTTTTCGTAGGGACCGATTTGGGTTTGAAGCTTGATGAAATCTCCTTCTACAAGGCAAGCACTATCAGGCGTTACAAACTCGGAGTTTGCGGACCAGTTGGTTACTACTGTAGGTGTACCTAAATACATGGCTTCCGCCATAGGAAGACCAAAGCCCTCTGCACGATGTAGCGAAATCAAAACATCCGCTGCTGCCTCTAAGCTTTCCACTTCATCACGACTTAAGTTTTCCGTGATAAAGAAGATATATTCATAGCCTTCTAACTGCTTCTTTAAGTTACCAACTTCGGATTCTGTAGCGGCATTATTTACCTTAATGATAAGGCCAACCTTATTGGCGTTGGCTTCTTCTGCTGAAAATGCCTGCTTAAAAGCGGTAATAGAAGCCTTGGGATTCTTCCGCTCGCTGACGCTTCGAAAGTCATACATCAAAAGATATAGGAATACATCTTCAGGAAGGCTGAAGTGGTCTCTACCGAAAGCTACCGGCTCTTTTAACCACATGGCATAAGGCACATGCACCACCGGCTTTTTCGTGTATTTTTTGACGCAGTCACAAATGAACCGGGACGGAGCCCAAACCGCATCCACGGTCTCAATACAAGGGCGCCATACTTTCGGGAAGGTTTCTAATTCCCAAAGCCAGTATGCTACGTTGTAGCGGTTGTCCAATAACTCATTTTCGAAATCGGAAAAGTAACGGCACCACTCACCGGCGTTGATATGAATCACGTTAATGGCATACTTTGGCACATCCACTACATACTCATCCCAATCATGGATGTTGTTATCCTCATTTGCCCAGCTATCTACATTTAAGATTACAAAAGGAATCTTGTTTTCCTTTAATACTCGAGCAAGGATACGCATGCTTTCACCAAGGCCTGTTTCGGAACGAATATTTCCGATTAGGTTGATTCCCATTTCGTAGCGACCTTTTTCATAAGGCTTTATGGTCTTATGCTTCTTTAGCATCTTGCGATACAAGCGCTTTTCCAAATACTTGCGGAAGGATGCCACCATCCAGTCCGGCATATATACTTTTAATACTCTAAGGATTTTAATAATTCTTTGCTTCATAACTCTTTCTTGTGGGTTTTGTAATGGATTTGCCTTGGGCAAATACTCTGCACACCCTACATAAGGGCGCACTGACCCCATAATCTACTAAATTTTATCATACTAACCGCCTTTTTTCAACAACACTGTGCACAAAAAGGGCACATCATATATTCATATTCCATCAGACCAATTTCTTTTGGATCATCGTGAGAGGGGAATTTCAAACCCATCTTTTAATCGGGCAATCATTTTTTCACGCGTATACTCCTTTTGCACGCGGTCGTATGCGCCACGGCCATACTTCTCACGAAGCTCTTCAGATTCACCTAAGGTTTTAATAGCTTCATAGAGTTCTTCTTCGCTTCCCGGAGTAACGGTAATACCACTCTCGCCATCGATACTAACATACGGCACACCACTATTTAAGCGGGTGTTTATGACCGGCTTTCCGAAAGCCATAGCCTCGATCTGTACGATAGCAAAGGACTCCGCCTCGGAGGTAGATGGAAGCACCAAAAAATCGCTCTTTTTTATTTCTTCTCGCTTTTCTTCTTCTGAAACCATGCCGGTAAAGCGAACTCGATTGCTCAAGCCAAGCTCCGCCGTCAACGCTTCTAATTCTTCCTGCTTGGGACCGCCGCCAACGAAGGTGAGGTCGTACGAATCAGGCAATCCCTTCAACACGCGAAGCAGCAAATCGCCACCTTTGTACCAAACAAGTCGGCCAAGGAAGAG
Source organism: Lachnospiraceae bacterium (assembly GCA_024692825.1). Classification (GTDB taxonomy): domain Bacteria; phylum Bacillota; class Clostridia; order Lachnospirales; family Lachnospiraceae; genus JAILEN01. The sequence continues at coordinate 4,900 of JAILMB010000016.1, forward strand.
GATATGTACTCTTTCTGCATTTGCATTTCCATCGCTAGCATTTGAAGAGATTCCACTCTCTTCATCTGCACATGCACTCACTCCATACCCATATTTTTCCACAAACTCCTGTCCGGCTTTCAAATGCTCATCCGAAATGGAATAAGGGACCTTTAAGCATTTCTCACGAAACTGTGGCAGCAAATCGCTTCCATCAATGGTGCCATCGGAAGACACCAAAATCATATCTGCCTTTTTTAGGCTGTGCTTTACGAAAGGACGATAAAATGGTGCAAGGCGCTTGTAACTTACAAAATCGCAGTGCCACCAAAGCACCAGCTTTCCTTTGTAACAGTGAAATAAAATACCGATATCACATAGCGGATAGGGGAAGTTATAAATCGTAATCCCGTCTTTTGCGCTTCGGCGCTTCATTTCACGCAAAAACTGAAAAGAAAAGGGCGTACTTGCCACATCTAAGAACTGCTTACAACGCAAAACAGGGATGCCGTTATAAACATCCTCGCTTTTTTCCTTTCCAGTCACTCCCTGACAGCAAATCACTTCCTGATCCATATCTCGAAATCCATCTGCAATGGTTTCCACAGCCTGACTAATGCCGCCACCATTTTCAGGGAAATATATTTTCGTTAAATGCGTTAACTTCATTCTTTATTTTGTCCTTCGCCGATTTTTTCCTTTTGCTGTTCCGTAAAACCTTCGGTTGCTTCACTCTTAAAGATGACCTTTACAGTTT
>JAILMB010000024.1 GCA_024692825.1 Lachnospiraceae bacterium
GAAACCCATGAGGAGATGTATCATGTATTAGAAGAAACCGTGCCTTATTTACCACAGGATAAGCCAACGTATTTAATGGGCGTTGGAACACCTGCAAATATTTTAGAAGGTGTAGAGAGAGGAATCGATTTCTTTGACTGCGTATATCCATCTAGAAATGGTCGCCATGGTCATGTATACACAAATCATGGCAAGCTTAATCTGTTCAATCAGAAGTTTGAAAAGGATATGCGTCCGATAGAAGAAGAATGTAATTGCCCTGCCTGTCGCACCTATTCGAGAGCATATATCAGACATTTGTTAAAGGCAAAAGAGATGCTTGGAATGCGTCTTTGCGTCTTGCATAATCTGTATTTTTATAATCATATGATGGAAGAAATCAGAGATGCCTTAGACGAAGGTAATTTTGCTTCCTACAAAAAGAAAAAACTTGAAGGAATGGAAGTAGGAGAATAAATATTAAATATTTATTAAGAATAGGGTTTTTTCTTGCGATTTGAATATTGTTTATGTAAAATAAACGAAGTGAGTTTACATATTTAGGAGGAATTATATTATGTTAATGTCAAACATACTTGCAACCGCAGCATCATCTACAGCAGCTAGCTCAGTGAGCTTAATTGTTTGGATTGTTGTTTTATTTGTTTTTATGTATTTCTTTATGATCCGTCCTCAGCAGAAGGAGACAAAGAAGAAAAATGAAATGATGGCTTCCATGGCAGTAGGAGATACTGTACTTACTACTTCTGGTTTTTATGGCGTTATCATCGATATTCAGGAAGACACTGTAATTGTTGAATTTGGTTCAAATAAGAATTGTCGTATTCCTATGCAGATGGCTGCAATTGCTGAAATTGAAAAGCCTGATGATGCACAATAATTAAGACGAATTTGTAGAAATACCCTAAAATCCCAGGTGGGTTTTAGGGTATTTTTTCGTTGAAGAAAGACTATATAAGTGTTAAAATTTCATTAGTATTTTGTGAAAAAATAAGGAGAAAATTTATGGAGTTTCTTAAGAAATACTTAGCACAAATTATATGGACAGTGTCCGTTTTGTGTGAGATTTTTCTTGTGGGTGCAGTAATGTATTTAGATTTACTGCCTACAAAACTTTTAGTAGTTGCAATTTTAATTGCGGTACTGATTGCCGTTTTAAATGCAATGCTATTATTATCGAGAGTTCGAAAGGTGAAGGGTAAGAAAAATACCTGGAAACGTAGTGTAGGATATGTACTTTCAGCGGTGATCGCTTTTGTTTCTATTTTTGGTTCTGCGTATGTTTTAAAAGCAAAGAGTACGATTAACAGTGTTACTGAGACCAGTGATATTGTTGCTACCTTAGGTGTATATGTCTTAGCAGATAATGATGCAGAAGAGATTAAGGATACGAAAGACTATAACTTCGGTTATTTAGGTACCTATACAGAGGAACGAAATGAATACGCTATTGAAGAGCTCAATAAAGAGTTGTCCACTACCATCAGTGCAAATGAGGAAGCAAATATTTATGAATTAGCAGAATCACTTTATTCAGGTAGTGAAGATGCTATTATCTTAGATGAAGCATTCGTTTCTGTCCTTACTGAAGTGGAAGAAAGTGATGAACAATCAGAGGATTCCGGCGATGAGGAAGATTCTTCTAGCAGCATTGATGTTACAAAGTACACTGGTTTTGAAACGGAAACAAAGCTATTATATGAAATCAACATCTATGCTACAGAAGAGGATGATGAGGAAGAGAAGGATATTTCGAAAGATACCTTTGTTATTTACATCAGTGGTTCTGATACAAGAAGTAACACACTTTCTACGGCACGAAGTGATGTAAATATTCTGGCCGAGGTAAATCCTACCACTCATGAAGTATTGCTTTTAAATACACCTAGAGATTACTACATTCCAAACCCTGCAGGGGGAGGAGCCAAAGATAAGCTGACCCACTGTGGTATCTATGGAATTGATAACTCAATGGAAGCCTTAGACCAGTTATATGATATTGATGTTGATTACTATGTACAGATTAATTTCACAGGATTTAAGAATCTGATTGATTCCATTGGTGGAATTACGGTAGAGAGTGAGTATACCTTTACCTCATATATTTATGGTGGTACTTATCACTATACAGAGGGAAGCAATACCTTAAATGGCGCAGAGGCCCTTGCTTTTGCAAGAGAGCGTTACGAAGTGCCTGGTGGTGATGAAACCCGTGGTAAACACCAAATGGCAGTGATTCAGGCAGTGATTGATAAGGTATCAAGTTCTACCACCATCTTATCAAATTATTCCGATATGATGAGCTCTTTGGAAGGCATGTTTGTTACAAGTTTTACTGGAGATGAGATATCTACACTGGTAAAGATGCAGTTAGATGAAGGTGTTTCTTGGGATATACATACCTTTGCTGTTAGTGGTACAGGTGGAAAGAGTACAACCTACTCAAATCCTTCTCAGAAGTCTTATGTAATGTATCCAAATGAGGATATGGTAGCCTATGCTCAGAAGATTGTAGACAAGGTAGAAGCAGGCGAAGACTTAACAGATGAGGATGTTACTTATACAGCTGAATAAACAGTTAGATAGCTAGAGAATATAAAAGCCTCGGTTCAATAGAACCGGGGCTTTTTAATAGCTTCTATAACAAATATAGAATGGATTATTTATGGTTTAATGCGGTAGCAATATTAATTGCGTGATCGGAACAACGTTCTAAGTCAGTAGACATATCTGTGAAGACAACCCCTGCAGCAGGGTCACATTTCATCTTCATTAAGCGATTAACGTGGTTATCAATCATTTCTGTCTGGAGCTGATCTACAAGCTCTTCCTGGGCCTCACAGGCCGGTAATAAATCGAAGTTTTCACTAGTGAATATTTCGATAGACATATCAATTGTTTTTAGTGTAGCTTCGGTAAGAGCTTTCAATTCTTTTCTTGCCGGTTTAGAAAGATTATCTTTGGCACGACCAATCTTTTGCCGGTATTCTATAATGTTTTCTGCATGGTCTGATATACGTTCAAAGTTTGAAGCGATAATGGTTAGCTGTGTGGCTCTGAATGCATCTGCTTCTGAAATATCTAGGGTACGAAGTTGAATGAGTCGCTCAGTAATTTCGTTTGTAAGATAATCCACAATGCTTTCTGTGGTTTCAACCTGTTCGATTAAATCGTCTTCTTTTGCAAAGAAACATTCAACGGATGTTTCTAAGTTGTCTCTAGCCATTTTGCCCATACGTTCTAACTCTTTAATAGCTTGAGCAATGGTAACGGAAGGAAGTGTATTTTGTGCTTCCACCATATATAGAAGCTGCTTTTCTTCTTTGGAACGAGTCTCCTCTGGTAAAACAGGGATAATTCTTTCAGTAAGAGCAACAATTTTATCAGAGAAAGGTAACATAATCAGCACTGCAAATATAGCAAATAAGGTATGAGTATTTGCAATTTGTCGTCCTATATCGTTTGGAGACAGTGCACAAATGAAATTCAGTATTTGTGGGAACACAGTAATTAATGTGGTAAGAATTACCGCTCTAAACAAGTTAAAGATTAGATTCAAAAGAGCAGTTCTTTTACCATTTCG
>JAILMB010000040.1 GCA_024692825.1 Lachnospiraceae bacterium
TATATATTCTTTTGCCTTTTCATTTTCAATCTTTTCTTTTTCCAGTAAATCCACATAACTAATAATGGATGTTAAAGGCGTTTTAATATCGTGACTAACATTGGTAATAAGCTCTGTCTGAAAATGCTCTGATTTCATTCGTTCTTCGATAGCGTTATCCAAACCATTTTTTATAGAATTAATATAGTCGCCCTCTTCCTGTAAGTCGATAAACATCTTCTCTGTATTTACACTGGCTGCTAAGTTTCCCTCCGTAATCTCTTTGGTCGTAGCTTTAATCTCCCCAAACTGATGCAGTAGTTTAAAAAGAAGAACCGCAAATACAATCTTTTCTATAAACCAGATGAAAATAATGGTTCCAAATCTGTAACTGTCCGCCAAAAATGATAAACCAACAAACTCAAAAAACGCTACTCCTCCAAAGATGATCCAAAGGCGAGTGTGCATCTTTACCCTTTTTGCACTTTCTCTCGAAATTCCCCTGATTTTTTTATACAACTTGGAAAATAAAGAAATACCCATGGCCACGAGGGTATTTTTCCACCAACTCTTATTCTTAAAATTAGAAGCTAAGGTCATGGAATACAATAGTCCAAAAAACTCTCCTATTACTATAAGTCCCAATATAATAATCATATATAGCATAAGATTTGACCCATACGTCACCCCATCTACTGCTATAGCAGTCAAAACCCCGAAAATACTTATAATGAGAATCAGATTTACATCCATTGGAATTTTATCCAGACCACGTCTTTGGAGATATAGATTCTCTTCTATCTTCTTCGCCTGATAAATTCCATAAGAAGATTTCACTTCTTCCTTATGATATCCACTCAGGCTCATTAAAATTACAAAGAAGATGATCGCAAATACCAGTCCAACTATAAAAGCAATTGGTCCTGCTACCGACAAGGATTTACTATAGGTATAGAACCTGTTTGCCTCGTATAAATAGTCATCTCCTTTTACCACATTTTCCTTAGATGAAGAAATAACGGTATACTCTGATAAGGTTGAATCACTAATTTCTATGGTGGCATAGGCAGATTTATCCTCTGCCACATCTAATTCAAACACATCATTAGCTGCAACAATTTCTGAACTATCAGAAGTTCCCAGTTCTGACTCCTCAAATAAAACACCGTCAATATAGTAAACCCTGCCATTATCTGTTTCTTCGAAGGAAGAATTCATACAGTAGTATTTTCCATCAATTTGAGCATAAATAGTATAATAATCAGTATCTGACTTATCGATAACAAACTGATCTACTTGTTTTTTTACTTTCTCATAGCCAACTTCATCCCAGGAATCGTCAAAAAAGTTCTCTGCAATATGGTAGGTTGTTAAATCTCCAACTGCATAAACTTTTTGGATATAGCTTTCAGGAAATCCGTCGGAAAAATTTGAAACAATATAATTACTGGAATCTTTTAGCTCCTTACTGCTCCACTTGTCTCCGGGCAAGATAGCAAATTCGTAATTGTCGAATTCATCGATGTTATAATTACCCTCTTCTCCTGCTGAAAGAGCCAGATAAGCATCGGTATTGTACGCGCTTTCATAAATATTATTTTTAATCTGTTTACTAGACTTTCCCTGATAATAGCCAAAGGCTCCACAAAATAACATGGCTACAGCTCCTAGCAGGGTAATAATTCCAAATACCATACAGGCCACAAAGACCCATATTTTTGTTGCTGTTTTTCCTCTTTGTTTTTTCATACTTTCACCACATCTTATTCTTCACTGATTTTATAACCATGCCCCCATACTGCAATGACATACCTTGGATTGGCTGGATCATACTCTAGTTTTTCCCGCAAATGTCTTACGTGAACCGCTACTGTATTTTCTGCACCAAAGGTTGGATCCTGCCAGATTTCAGAATAAATATCTCTTGGAGAATACACCTTTCCAGGGTGCTCCATTAAGAGTTTTAAAATATCGTATTCTCTCGGTGTAAGAGACACTTCCTCACCATCCAAGGTTACTTTTTTTGCTCTATCATCTAATTCAATTCCGCCGATTCGAAGAATATCCATTGAAGGCTCAGTTATGGTGCCGCCATCTGACACGCCTCCTAACATCATATATCTTCGAAGCTGGGACTTTACTCTGGCTATAAGCTCCACTGGATTAAAGGGCTTTGTGATATAATCATCCGCTCCCACGTTTAATCCTAATACCTTGTCCATATCCTCCGAT
>JAILMB010000066.1 GCA_024692825.1 Lachnospiraceae bacterium
ATGGCAGACCTTTCCGATACCATGGATGTTCTCTCAGACAAGGCGAACGGTTTAAATTCCGTTGCAAAAGTATTAGATTCGGAAATGGCCTTCTTCCAATATGAGTAAGAAGATTTCAGTTTTTTGATTTCGCTTTCATTAGATTAATAATGTAATAGATTATATTTTTAAAATAGGCTTCCATTAAATTTGGAAGCCCTTTTTTATGCAATTGAACCAGAGAGAAGAATTCGTTATGATTGTACAAAAGACACTTTGCTTTATATAGCATCTGCACGGAAAGGAGTTATTTTTATGCAGTTAAATATCGCCTCAGATTTTGCCCACTATATGGATATCAAACAGATTATCATTATGCTTCTTTTAGCAATTTTTACCATTGGCTTATGTATGGGGATTATATTTTTTACATCACGTCAGATGTATCATAGAAACAAAAATAAAAGATCTCGAACCGAAGCTGTTCGATTCGAAATCTTAAACTTAACTGATCGTCTGTTTGAGTTGATTTTTTCTTCTACATTTATTCTACTGTTTGTAGCTATTTACTTTACCATCGACTATTTTGGCGTAGTGCCAAAATACCAGGCATTTTGGAATACTTATAACGGGTTTATTCTACTTCTGTTTATCCTTTGTTCCATTATCCTAAACTCTTTTTTTGATAAGCATCTAACACCTTTAAAAAATTTACGACCAGGCGATAAAGCATCTATTCGACTGATTGGTATGATTTATATGATGGTGATTTTTTTGTATATTAAATTCATCTACGAGGATGACAATTACGACAGCATCATCCTATACTTTATCACCCTTATCATAGGTCGTTTTGTTTACTTTGATGCCTCTCTTGAGAGTTTTACCGAAGCTACTTCTCGGGCAGCTAAAAGTACGCCGCTACTACTTCTTGTGCTGATGAGTTCCGCCATTATGGCCTGGTACGGATTTAGCTCTGACTATTTAATGAGATCCAATGGCGTTGTGCTAAACCTCTTTATTGCCCACTTGTATTTGTTGGTGGTAATATTCATCGTCAATCGATGTCATCTCGCAGAAAAATTAGTGGATGCACTCCATATCAACTGATCAAATTTCCACCACTATTTTTTAGACCCATGGCGCTTCTCGTATCGACTATAGATAATCCAAGCTGCCATACCAAAAATTACAGGACCACTAAGTGACCAAAAGGTAGTTTTTATATCTCCATCTAACGCAGGTTGAATAACGGCAAACACATTTGCAAACAATAAAGTAAGGGTAACGATATAGCCCCAGATGTTTGCAGATTTTTGTGTTTTAAATGCTACAAAACTATGATCTAGGCCTTCCATTTTCTTAAACCTTGGAAAAGCAAAGGAAATAAACATATAAGGAACGGTCATTCCAACATTTACCATAGCAGTTAAAATCACAAAAAACTGTTGCATGGTATCTCCACCAAAGGATATTAAAAGTACCATGACGCATACGATAGCACATTGTATCCACATTGCATTCTTTGGCATACCATCTTCTTCGATTTCACCCATTTTCCCTGGCCATAATTCCTTTGGTGTACCATCAATTAACTGTTTCAATGGTGAGTATACCAAGGTAAACATAGCACCCATTAGGGCAAGTAACATGGTGAGTGCATATACACGGGCAAATCCATGAGCAAGTGCAATTTGAGTCGCTTCTGTAGCACCAAATATTTTGCCAAATTCTGCTGCAAAATTTGACATAATCACATAGGATACATTTCCTAAAGTAATACTATCGTTATCAAGGATTTCACTATAATTTGTAAATGATCCCACAAGTAAAATCAAAAGTGCATATCCAATCACAATAACAAGAGCAGAAATTACAATTCCCTTAGGGAAGTTCTTCTTTGGATTTTCTGTCTTATCTACAAGTCCACCAACAGCTTCAATTCCACCATAGGCAAAAAGAGCATATACTATAAAGGAAAGAAGCATAATCGGACTACCCTGATATTCTGTATTCAAAGGCACTTGTAATGATTCCATTCCATGAAATGGTTGTTCAAACTGTCCGTGACGAGCAATAATCATAAAAACAGATCCCACTACTACCATAATATTAATGGCAAGAACAGCAGTACCTCCGACAGAAGTAACTTTTTTAATTTGATCAATGCCCTTTGTATCAAAGTAGGTCATAATGATAAAAAATACTACAGCCATAATTCCAAGGAGTCTTGATCCTGACAAAAACTCAGATCCAAAAAGAGACCATTTTGATGTAGAGTCTTCACCAAAAATCAAATTTGATACTGGCACCCAGATTCCAGAGGAAACATTTACCATCCAAAGAACGTAAGAGGTGTACCACATAAAGGTTCCTACAAAAGCATACTTTGGGCCAACGGACTTATACATCCAGGAATACATTCCACCGGTTTCATCACGAAAGGTAGAGCCAAACTCCGCTACCATAAACGCAAAGGGAATGAAGAATAAAATTCCCGCTAGCACAAACCAAGGAATAGCAGCATATCCCATTAAATAATAGGATCTTGGAATATTGTTAAATCCATACACCGAAGTAAATATCATGAGAATAAGAGACATCAGTCCCAATTTCTTTTCTTTCATCTTTCAAACTTCTTTCTAATATTAATTTGTTGTAGCATCATGCTTTTACGCGCAACTTTAAAATTATATCACCATTTACCATTGAATTCTACTTTCTTTTTTATTTAATTTTAATAAAAAAGAAACCGCCGAAACGATTTCTTTTACTATCTTCTATTCCTTTTTAGAATTTCTCCTAAATTTTTTCATTTTCCTTCATCTTAACACACTATAAAGCGCACATAAAATTCCTAGATAAACGATATTCAACACCGTAAATACAAAAAAGTATTTTCCCTTTACTTCATTACGATGATGAGCTAGCAACTTAAATGAAATCAAGCTTGCCATGGAAGCAATTAGTGTTCCTAGACCTCCTACATTTACCCCCACTATAAGCCCTGTCAAATCTGTAGCAAAATCCGAAAGCAAAAGTGCAGCAGGTACATTTGAAATAAATTGGGATGCCAACACCCCTGTCACCATCTCATGACCATCCATAATTTCGTATAAGGCATTCGTTACCGTATCTATTTTTCCAAGATTTCCTGTGAATATAAAAAAACCTATAAAGGTGAGCAATAATGCATAATCTATATCAAATATTGCTCGACTATCCATAAATATACATGTTACAAACACAAGGATAAATAGCCAGTAATAAGGTAAGATTTTTATCACAGAAAACAATGCCACAAAAAAGAGAAGTGCGTAAACCATACACCGCCTTTTACTTCCCTTCAAATGGTAGCATTCCATTTCTACCTTATCCTTTTTCCCCGGCAAAAAAAGAACACACACAAATAATAATATCCCTGTCATAATCGTATAAGGAAACATCAGTCCTATAAATTCTTTTACAGACATATCGGATAAGGAATACAGATAAATATTCTGCGGATTTCCTACAGGAGTCAACATACTTCCCACATTAGCCGCAATGGTTTGGAATGCAATAATTGGAATTAGCAGTTCATCTCTATTACATGCTTCTAAAATAAATATGGAAAAGGGAACAAAAGTGAGTAGCGCCACATCATTTGTGATAAACATACTAGAAAAGAAACATAAAAACACCAAAGCGAACGATAGCTGAAATACATTTTTTGTTTTCTCTATCATCCTGCTCCCAATTGCCTCAAATAATCCTTCTCTTTTCAATCCTTCCATAATTACCATAAGTGACCAAAGAATTCCTAGTGTTCTCAAATCAATATATTCCATATAGGATTCATTTATAGGCACAAAAAACATGGATACTACTGCAAGTATCCATGCAATTGTTAATATGGTTTCTTTTTTTACAAATTCTATTACTCGTTTCATAAATAGTATCATACCATCACGTCATACCACCTACAATATGATTATCAATTAAAATGACATAATGCAATTACAACTATTTTTATGAACATATTTTTTTCATGTCAATATTCTGAGATTCCATAAATGGCAATTGTTTTGACTTTTGATTTTTTTCAAAGTTTGTTACCTTTCCATGATGAATAGAAAGTACGTAATCGCAGCT
>JAILMB010000140.1 GCA_024692825.1 Lachnospiraceae bacterium
TCCTGAAATGGCTTTAAGAATAGGCAAGGCAACAAATACCTCTGTAGAGAGCTGGATGAATATGCAGCAGAAGCTCACTCTATGGAATGCACGAAAGCATGAGCCAAATAATGTAATACCTTTTCCGATAAGTGTGGTACAGGAAGGTTAAACAGGGTTTTTAAACACCTCACTCTTATTTGGGGTGCTTTTATTCCCATTACTAAACCAGAAAGAAAAATTTTCTTGTTTTTCCTTACATAATACATTTGGGTCAAAAATCGGCTCATTACTAAATCAAGGAAAAATTTTTTTCTTTCTACCTACTATTTGGAACGAGTTGAGCTTGATTACTAAAAAAATTTTCTCTACAATACATTTGGGTTGAAAAATGGCTGATTACTAAATTAGGGGAAAATACAAGCATCACAAATCAATTAAAATTTTTCACACAAATCTGTTAAATTCAATAGCACAAATCTGTTAAATTTTCTTGCACAAATCTGTTAAATTAAATATAATCGTATCAGAGGGAAAACATCATGGATAAGATTGAAAAAAAATATCGAAATAGAATTACGGATTCAGCTTTGAAAATGAAACTAGATGCATTTGGCGCGACTTTAATAGTTGGGCCTAAAGGGTGCGGAAAAACAACTACGGCGAAGCATTATGCCAATAGTTATATAGAATTTCAAGATGAGGATACAAGAGAAAAACTGTTGGCTGTTGCTGAAAATGTGCCTTCAAAACTCCTGATAGGTGATAAGCCCCGATTATTCGATGAATGGCAGGATGCACCTAAAATATGGGGAGCAATTCGAAAAGACGTTGATGATACGGGATTGAAAGGCCAATATATTCTAACCGGATCCTCTTCGCAGAAGGTAGAAACAGCACATACGGGCACATTAAGAATATCTACCCTTCGAATGTATCCAATGAGTTTATATGAAAGCGGTGAATCTTCCGGAACGATTTCGCTTATGGATCTTTTTGAGGGAAAAGATATCCAGTGGGAAGAATCTAAACTTAGCATGGATAATTTGATTTATGCTATCTGTCGTGGCGGATGGCCGCAGAGTATAGATGTAGATAATAAAGAAGCGGCGCTTTCTATTGCATCGGATCTTTTTTATCAGACATGCCATGTGGATATTTCTAATATAAGTAATAAAAAAAGAAATCCACTGTGGACGGAACGTCTATTAAGATCTTATTCAAGAAATATATGTACCTTGGCAGAAACAAAAACGATTTTTACAGACATTACATCAACAACGGAAATATCCATGCCAACATTCTACGACTATTTTCATGATCTAGAAGATTTGTATATAATTGACGAAATCCCGGCGTGGTGTCCTTCTATTCGCTCAAAAGATGCAATCAGATCCGGAAACAAAAGAAATCTTGTGGATCCTTCTATTGCGGTAGCAGCGCTTGGTATTTCGCCAGATTATTTTAATACAGATTTTAAGACTCTCGGATTCTTGTTTGAGTCATTGTGTATTCGGGATTTGAAGATATATTCATCAAGCATGAACGGTGAATTGTCCTATTATCATGATCGATATGGCCTAGAAGCTGATGCTGTACTTCACCTTAAAGATGGAAGATATGCGCTTATTGAGTTCAAACTAGGAAGCAAAGAAATCGATGCAGGCGCAAAACACCTTTGTGAGATAGAACGACTAATAGAGGAGTATAACAAGAAAGAAAAGCAAGTTCCGTTAAGATTGCCGGATCTTAAATTAGTAATTACCGCAACGGAGTATGGATATAAGCGAGAAGACGGAGTATATGTTATTCCAATTGGCTGCTTAAAAGACTGATATTCTCGATAGAATGGATAGCCTCTTTAGGAACTTAATGCTACTATGAGAATATAAAGATGAGGGGGAGCCTATGGATAAGATAAAAACAGGTCGACTTATCAAGGAAGCGAGAAAAAATAAGAATTATACTCAAAGTGAGCTGGGTGATATGCTTGGCGTTACAAATAAAGCAATTTCCCGGTGGGAGAATGGGGACAGCTTTCCTGATATAGGAGTTTTGGAAGAATTGGCCAATACTCTTGATTTGAGGGTACAGGATCTCGTTATAGGTGAAATACAAAGTGATGATAAGATATCTGATGAAACCGCGATTGCTGAAATTGTTCGCCTATCCAGCGTGCAGATTCGAGAGAAGAAAAGAAGGATACTTGGCAATATAGTTTTTAGCGTAATCCTTGTACTTGCAGTTTTTGCCAGCGTGGATGGAATGGGAGGTGCCTGTTTGTCTCATTTAGGTGCTCCAAAAATCGAATACTATATATTGCTTGCATTTTCGCTTGGTGTTATTGCGTATGAAGGAGCAAGCCGTGGATATGAATATCATAGGAAATGGAGTGGAGCAAGCTGTCGAAACCTTATTGCTTTTGCATCTTTTGTGTGGGCAGTTTTTATGACTACCGGTGTTTCGATGCTTGTATCGAACGGGATAATACCTTTTGACATGGAACTGTCTTCTGTCGGACCGTTTATTATGGTTCAGCTTACAATTATCTTTGTAATAAATGCTTTGTTGATGTTTTTTGAGATACTAAGATGGAGTAAAGGGGGGCATGTTCATATAGGCTATACTATAAACTTAGGAACTATGTATTTGAGTGTTTTATACGGAGATCTTCTACATCGTCTAACAGATATAGATGATTTTAGTAGGAATATAACAGAAAGAACTCTCGTAGTGGTGATGGAAATAGCGATAGCGGTTTTAGTGGGGAAATCGAAATCCATGCTGTATCCGATTATGATGAAAACAAAACAGAGATAAAAAGAATGGAAGGGTTCCTTTAAAAGGAATCCTTCTTTTTTTTGTTATTGAATCTTGCTTTTTTATATTAGACTAGGAAGGATTTACAATAATATGAACCCCGAAAAAACCGTTTTCTTCGAAGAAGTCAATTAGGCCATTATTCTTTTCAATATAATAACGAACGCTTTGAAGTCCGATTCCATGGTTCTTGTGGTCGGGCTTTTCTGTTTTAAAATGAGGATTTTTCTTTAATACAGACTCTTCGATTCGGTTTCGAATAATGACTCCCAATTGATTATTTTCTATATAGGTGTGAATGCCGATTTCTCTTTGCGATGGTTCCAGTTTAGTTTCGGCCTCAATTGCGTTATCTATCAGATTCGAAATGATAACAAACAGATCCATATTATGATAGTCAGAAGGCATAAAAGTACGGATGGTAACTGTAATGTGGTTATTGTTACAGGTCTCTAGCTTTGATTGTAATAGTGAATTTAAAACAGAGTTATCCGAATAATTAGGCGCGGCGTTAGAACTGATATGGCCGATTCGTTCTGCGATATCTTTTTTTACTTCTTCGGTTTTGTTGTCTGATAAAAGAATCTGATAGTTTAAAAGAATGTTTTTTAAATCGTGCCGAAGATACCGGGTAAGCGTAGTTTGTTGATGCTGACTTTTCAGTAGTTTCTTTTGCTCTTCAATTTGTGTTTTAAGGATCTCT
>JAILMB010000146.1 GCA_024692825.1 Lachnospiraceae bacterium
ATGCAATTACAACTATTTTTATGAACATATTTTTTTCATGTCAATATTCTGAGATTCCATAAATGGCAATTGTTTTGACTTTTGATTTTTTTCAAAGTTTGTTACCTTTCCATGATGAATAGAAAGTACGTAATCGCAGCTTAACTCTAATAGCTCTGAATCATGGGTTGAAACAAGTACTGTCCTTCCGTCATCCGCCAATCTTCTTAAAAGTTTGGCTACTTTTACCATATGTGAATAGTCTAGTCCTGATGTTGGTTCATCAAACAATAGCATCTTTGCATCTGCTGCTATAGCTGATGCAATGGCAACACGTTGTTTTTGTCCACCGGATAAAGCCATAGGATGCTTATCCTTAAGTCCCAAAAGTCCAAGAGAATCTAGTATTCTTTCACACTTATTTTTATCCTCTTTTTTCATGGATAGAAGAACTTCAGATTCCACACTATCTGTAAACAACTGATGATTAACATCCTGCATTACCATATAACTTAGGCCTATTCTATTCTTACCTGTATATGTTACACCATCAGAAGCTATTGTTCCCTGACACTCTTTCTCAAGTCCACAAACGCATCTCAAAAATGTAGATTTTCCTGTACCATTTCTACCAATAACTCCGACTACAGCACCTTTCGGTATCTCAAGCTTTGGAATATTTAAACTAAGTATTTCATCATCTTTCTGTGTTAGTTTCCTTTTTCTTATTAGATATGGTCTCATTTTATAAGAAAAATAAAAATCCTTTAAGGATATTCCTTTTATTCCCTTATCTACGTCCTCTCTTATTTTTTCTACCTGTGACACTTCCTTGAATTTCGCCATGAACTTTTTATCTATTCGTACCGGTCTTAACTTTAACTCCCGAATCCTATCATCTGAAAATTCAAAAAAACTCTTTCCTGTCCATTCCCCTGCGATATTACCATGATCCATATATATCACTCGATCTATGATATCCCTTAAATACCACAGCCTATGCTCAGAAACTATAATCGTTTTTCCCTGCTTTTTCCAATTCCTTATAGCTTCTTTCAATTCATCAATTGCATCCAAATCTAAATTCGATGAAGGCTCATCCAAAAGTATGACATCAGGAAGTAATGCTGAAACCGATGCACAGGCAATCTTTTGTTTCTCTCCTCCGGAAAGTTCAAAAAGACTTCTGTTAAGTAACTTCTCCAACTTCATCTCATCTGATACCAAATCAAAACGTTTTTTTATCTCTGATGGATCAAGCCCTATATTTTCCGGTCCAAAAACGATCTCTCCGTCCGTATCAACAGAAAAGAATTGACTTCTTGGATTCTGAAAAACTGTCCCAACTATACCAGCTAGTTCAAAAAGTTGGATTTTACTTATATCACGATTGGCTACGCTCACCTTCCCTTTCAGCTCCCCAGGATAATAATGGGGTATCAATCCATTTATAAGTCTTATCAACGTAGTTTTCCCAGAACCTGAAGCACCACAAAGAAGAAGTGTTTCTCCTTTTGTAACACTCAAAGAAACATCTTTTAACAGTCCCTCATCGGAACCCTTGTATTGAAAACTAACATTCTTTATTTCTACAATATTTTTCATCATTTCACATATTTAAAAAACACAAACACTATCGTTGCAATAGTAAAACCAATAATTAATGCGTAGTCAGCCACATTCATCTTAAGTTCTACTACACTCGTCCTTTTTACTTTTCCTCCAAGTCCTCTTGTAATAGCCGCAGCGGATAACTCGTCTCCTATATTTACACAAGAAAATAAAAGCGGAATCATCCTATATTCAAACATCTTTAAGATATTTCCATCGGCCAAAGATATTCCCCTCATTTTCATCGCATCACAAATGGATGCGTACTCCTCCTTGATAGTTGGGAAAAAACGCATAACCACAGCCAAAGAAATCGTTATACAATCGGGGACATGCATCTTTTGCATAGCAGACATAAATTCATCAATCCTCGTTGTTTTAACCACATACCATGCCGTTATCATTGCTGGCATAAATTGTACTACAATCCCGCAATACCCTGTCAGCAAGGCCTTAAATATTCCTGTAGAATCTGTAGACAGAAAATAAAATGATAAAATCATGGCAATTACATATAGTACAAAGAAACGCAATGCGCTGGCATAGCGTTTCTCTGCTGCCAAAAGCGTAATTGGAATCATCGTTATAATAATTCTAAGAACCAACAAAAGAGTTGTAGTGGCGCTCATCATAACGATTGCTGATACAATCAAAACCATGTACAGTTTTGTTCTTGGATCCAGTCGTATTTCCATTAAACAATGCCTGCCTTCTCAAAATGTTTTTTTACAACTGCTTTTCCAAGGAATGCTCCTATGAAACCAAATAATACACAGGCTAAAAGAAGTATTGCAATTGTCTTATAGTTAATAGCTCTAAACAAGTTGTCTGCATACTCTGCTGAAAATCCACTGTCAATAAGGTCCTGTCTGTAAGACTCCGCTGTTACGATTACCGGGAAGTAATTCGCACAAATCCACATACAGAAAATTCCATAACTAATAACAATCATCTTGAAATTCTTATAACTGCCTGCCTTTGCAATAAGATCTGCTACAAAACCTACTAAAATAATAAGTGGTGCACCAAGGAAACCCATTCCTGTTACAAACATAATGATTGCTATAAGAACAGACATGATAGTAATCATTCCAAATTTCTCCACCTTACTATAAAAAAGCATCATAGGAATTGCTCCTGCCAAAGGAAGCAATACCACATAAGCCGCAACAACGTATGGATGAATATAACCTAACATTCCACAGGCAAACTCAACCACAAACCATATTGCTGTAAATATTCCAATCGTAATAAAATCCTTTGCTGCTAATTTTTTTGTTTCCATTTCATCCTCCATATTTTTATGCTATTTTCCAACTTACTGCTTGTTTTCTTCCACTGACAAAATTCTTATAAATTCCATCCTGTTTCATTAATTCATCATGCTTACCCTGTTGAACAATCTTACCCTGATCAATAACTACAATCTGATCCGCATGTCTTACTGTCTTAAGTCTGTGGGCTATCATAATAATTGTCTTTTCTCTAGTTAAATTCTCAATTGCGATTGTAAGCTCTTTTTCATTTTCAGGATCCACGTTTGCAGTGGCTTCATCAAGAATAATGATTGGCGCATCCTTCATAATTGCTCTTGCTATTGCAATTCTTTGTTTCTCTCCGCCTGAGAGAGTAGCTCCGCCTTCACCAACAATAGTCTCATATCCATCTGGAAGACTCATAATAAAATCATGACAACACGCTTTTTTTGCTGCTGCAATCACATCCTCCATAGAAGCTTCCGGTCGACCAAATCGAATATTGTTTGCAATGGTATCTTCAAAAAGATATACCCTCTGGAAAACAAAGCTAAAATTCTCCATTAACGAGTCAAAACTATAGTCTCGGACATCTCTTCCACCAAGCGTTACCTGGCCCGACTTAACATCCCAGAATCTGGCAATTAAAGAAGTAATCGTTGTTTTTCCTCCTCCGGATGGTCCAACAATTGCTGTTGTAGTCTTTTCTTTTATATCTAGCGTCACATCATCGATAATTGTTCTGTTCTCATATGCAAAGCTTACATGCTCCAAATGAATATCTCTATTTTCTGGGTGAATGTCTTCACCATTAATATCCATTTGTTCAATAGATCGAATCTCGTCTACAAGATCAACCCCCCTACCTATGATTTTGAGCAAAGCAGTGTATACGCCTGCTAAATCCAAGGATTCAAATATCATAAAGGAACACAATAGCATGGTTATGGTATAAGTGAGTTCCATAGTTCCTGTCAGGTAAAAATAAACAGATGCACCTGCAATCACAACACCAATTAATTTGCATATAAGCATCTGAACGCCTACTGCAGGTATCGCTGCAATCTCTGCGCTGATATCTGCTTTTGTCTTCCGTTCAATCGCCTTGGATAGTTTGGTTTTACTGTTTGAAATAATATTGTAATTTCTAATTTCAGCTATACCCTGGATAAACTCCAAAACCACTCCTACCATATCCTTGTCAGCTTCTATCTTTTCATTCGCTACTTTTTCCACACTATGATTCGTATACTTATTGAAAAAGAAGAATATCAAAATACCGATTACCGAAATAATTCCAATTCTCACATCAAAGAAAAACATTCCGATTCCGATTACTGCAGTTGTGATACTTCCCTGAAGGACCATCATAATTGCCCTCGTTGCTATATCTCCAACC
>JAILMB010000187.1 GCA_024692825.1 Lachnospiraceae bacterium
CATTCCTTCACTATCAGAAGGTGGTGTCATTTCACCTGAGCCGTCACCACTTGGTGCTCCCATACTCATACCGCTTGAACTTGCAGTAGAAGCATCAATGGTACCGGTTGCCCAGGAAATAAAATACTGATTTTCATCTGACGTAAATAGTTCGCTGGCTGCAGATGATAATTCATCCACTGACCAGGTTCCATCCCACTGCGCATAGGAATAAGATACGGAATCACTATCAAACATTTCCATCACTTCCTGTGCTCCATTCCATGCATTGGTATCATCCTCTGCTGCAAAGTACACAAAAGTCTGGTCTTCTAATCCTTCTAAAGTACTTATATCCCACTGACCATCTACAAACATACACGCTGCATAAAGATCTGGGTATTCAGATGCCAAAATCAAAGTTGTCATACATCCCATAGACTGGCCTGTACCATAGATACGACTGGTATCTACTGCATATTCCTCGCACATGTAATCAATGTAACTCTTTGTAAGTTCTACATACTCTGTGGTGGTATAGCTTCCATGATCATCTAAAATTGTCTCTGGATATGTAGGAACTGCAACAATGGTAGGATTTTGTGACTGCCACTCCTCTGTAGCCCAAACCAAAGCACCTAGTCCCTGAGTAAGGGAAACCGTTGCATCATCTCCAGCACAGCTAGAATCTCCAATAAAGACAACCATAGGATAAGATTCTGACTCATCATAACCTTCTGGTAAATACAAATTGTATGTAATAGAAAGTCCTGTTTCAGAATCTGTATAGGTCAACTGTTCAAATTGATCTGCATAGGTTGCTACTAAACTTTCTTCATCCTCCGCCAATGTGTTCGCTACTGTTCCAAGAGTCAAACTTGAATCAGTAGAATTTTCTTCCTCAGTAGATGTTTCTGTTTCTTCTGCATCTGTTGCAGTGGTTTCTGTCTCTTCTGTAGATATTCCTCCACAGGCGCAAAGAGAAAATACCATTACAGATGCTAAAAGCATTGTCATCATCTTCTTTAACATAAAATACCTCCAAAAAAATAATGTTAAGGAATGTTTTATATAGCGAACTACCATCCGCGTTTTGAAGATAATACCATCTGCCTTTTCTATTTTTCTATGATTCAAATCATAAAAATAAAGTTTCACATAATGGTCACATTTTGCAAAACTTTATTTTTCTTCTTTATAAAATTGTATACTCAGATCCTTCTTCTATTAAAGTTCGAGTATCTATAATATGTATGTGCTTGCCTTCTATTGTTAGAAGTCCTTCCTTTTCCATAGCCTTTAACTCTCGTAACATGGCCGGATAGGAAATATTCAGATAATCCGCTGTCTCCTGTCGTCCCATTTCTGCTATGAAATCTACGGAATCTTTTTTTAACATAAGATCCCTCAAATAAATAGACAGTTTCACCCGTACTGATTTTGACTGGGTATGATTAATTTTAGACGCCATTGTTTCTATATTTTCTGATGTTATTCTAAGCAGATTATGTAACATTCGAATCTCAGTATTACTATCACATAATAATCCCTTATAAGATAGTTTTAATAATGTACTTTCTTCTATCGTCCAGAATGTATGCCGACAGACAATATTATTTTCACAGGAAGCAATTCCAAAACAACTTCCTAGTGTTAACACATGAACCAAGCTATTGTTCATTCCACTATCCTGAATAATATCCGCGTGACCATCAAGCATTATATAGATGTCCTCTAAATGTTCTGGAAGAAAGTATTTTTTCTTTTTCGGAATCGTTACAAGTTCACCCCTAGCCACTTCAATACATTTTCTGATCTCTTCTTCTGTAAACCCATCAAACAATCTGCATTGTTTGATGATTTCTTTATACTGTTCATATATCCCCATCGCCATTCCCCGTATTTTTATTTTTCAAAGAATTCAATAATATGATTCATAGCTTCTTCGCAACCCTTTGGTGTAAATCCATGACCTTCCCCTTTTAGGATAACCAGCTCACTTTTTTCAAAAGTTTCCAGCGCTTCATCGATTACACTTCTTGGTACTAAATTATCCTGATCTCCATATATAATCATAATCGGATTTTTAAACTTACCGATATGTTCAAAGGTATAAAAATCTCTTATTTCCTCAAAAAATTCCCTTCCTAATTCCATATCCATAAGATTTGTAATCTCTGGAATATCGTCCAAAGACTTATAGTTTCGTCTCCAATCTTCAGGTATATTTAATGCCGGATAATAGAGTGCTGCTGCCTTTATACGATTCTGTAATTCATCTAATACTAAAGAAGTAACAAATCCGCCCTGGCTACCACCAAATAAATAGATTGGTAAATCTTTTGCCAGTTCCAAAGAAGAAATATCTTCTACTACTGCTAATAAGTCTTCTTTTTCCGTGGAAATTTTCATTTCCGTAGTCTTTAATCCCTTACTTCTAGAGCGAACAGAACCTCCACAAAAATCATAAGCAAAGGCTATATAACCATTTTTTGCAAAGATTCTGCATTCAAAGTCAAAGTCATCTCCAATTCCGTTATAACCATGACTTAAAATAACAACGCCCTTTTTTTCTGCATCTTGTGAATAAAATAAATTTCCATAAATGCTTCGTGTTCCATTTGTTACTACATGTTCTTCTTTTTTCATTTCCTTTTTACTATGCCCCCAAATTTAGTCTGATGGTGTGTTTTTACCATCCATA
>JAILMB010000197.1 GCA_024692825.1 Lachnospiraceae bacterium
ATGAACCCTAGTACCGATGATATTTTATCAGCTGTAGAAAAGGTAAATGCTAAGACTGTATTTGTATTACCAAATAACAAAAACATTATTCTTGCTGCAAATCAGGCAGAAGCATTAAGCAAAGATAAAAAGGTTGTTGTAATTCCTACAAAGACACTACCTCAGGGAATTACCGCTTTAATTAACTTCGTTCCTGATCAGTCCGTAAACGAAAACAAAGAGCGCATGACAGAAGAACTTCAAACAGTAAAATCAGGAGAAGTTACCTATGCAGTTCGCGATACTATGATTGATGATAAGGAAATCAAAGAAGGAGATTACATGGGTATCGGTGATGCCGGTATTCTTGCAGTAAAACAGGATCTAGTTGAAGTTATGCTTCAAATGTTAGATAAAATGGTAGATGATGATTCTGCTCTAATCAGCTTATACTATGGAGCAGATGTGAAAAAGAAAGATGCTACTAAGATGAAGAAGGCCGTTGAAGAAAAATATCCTTCTTTAGATGTTGAACTTCAAGAAGGTGGTCAGCCTGTATATTACTATGTTACATCAGTAGAATAATTATGAAACGCTTAGAAGATTCCATTAAAACTATAAAAGGCATTGGAGATAAATTATCCAAACTATATGAAAAATTGTCTGTTTATAGTTTATGGGATCTTCTTTTTTATTACCCAAGAACCTATTTTGAATTTCCTGAAGAGCTTTGTGATTGTAGTGATTGTTTGGACGGAGATTTAGTTGCTTTAGAAATAAACGTACACGAAATCCCTAAAACAAAGAAGACGAAACGGATGGAAATTACTACCTTGAATGCTTTTTGTGGAGAAGTTCCTATCCAATTCATATGGTTTCGGTCCCCTTATATCAAAAGTCAGATCAAATTACATGAGACTTATATTTTTTACGGCGTACTCAAATCAGATGGGCCCATTCGTAAAAAAATGGAGCAGCCTGTTTTATATACAAAGGATAAATACGACTATGAACGTAGTAGCTTACAGCCGGTTTATTCTTTAACGAAAGGTCTTACCAATAATCAATTAAAGAAAAACTTACATGGTGTGTTAGATGAAATCCAATTAGAAGAGTATCTTCCAAAGGACATGATTTCGAAACGAAATCTCGAATCTTTTTCCCATAGTATGAAACAAATTCATTTTCCTGATTCTTTTGAAGAACTAAAAAAAGCCAGAAGAAGACTCGTCTATGATGAATTTTTGACTTTTTTTATTCAGATGGAGCAAGTGAAAGAACAGGAAGAAGCGGTTAGTAATCATTTTCATTTCCCTCATATGGATCGATATAACTTTTGTTTAGAGCGACTTCCATTTGAACTTACAAAAGGGCAAAAAAGTTGTTTGGATGAAATCATATCAGACTTCCAGGGAGACTATATTTCTCAACGACTCATCCAAGGAGATGTAGGATCTGGTAAAACCATTATTGCCTTTTTATTAATGACCTTAGTAGTGGAAAACGGATATCAGGCTGCCATTATGGCTCCTACAGAAATATTGGCAAGACAGCACTATGAAACTTTTTGTCAGTACGTAAAAGACTTTGATTTGCCTTTTGAAGTTTTGTTTTTAACAGGCTCTTTTACCGCGAAACAAAAAAGAGAAGTCTATGAAGCCATGGCAAAAGAAACACCATGTTATATCATTGGTACCAATGCTTTAATTCAAGAAAAAGCAAATTATGATAATTTGGCCCTTGTCATTACAGATGAACAGCATAGGTTTGGAGTAAAACAGCGGGAAACATTTCGTAAGAAGGGGAATATGCCCTTTACCTTAGTTATGTCCGCTACACCAATTCCTAGGACCTTATCTATGATTTTATATGGGGATATGAATATATCTGTTATATCCGATGTTCCTGCCAAAAGACTTCCAATCAAAAATGCCGTGATAAAACCAAAGGAAGTAAAAACCGCCTATGAATTTATTTATAAGCAGGTAAAAAGCGGGCGACAGGCCTATGTCATTTGTCCTTTGGTAGAAGCCAGTGAAAAAACAGAAAGCGAAAACGTCTTAGACTACGGAAAAAAACTCCGGGAATTTTACAAAGGATCCATTTCCGTGGATGTGTTGCATGGACGAATGAGTGCAGAGGAAAAAAAGAAGGTTATGGAAGATTTCCTCGCAAAGAAAACCGATGTTTTAGTATCTACTACAGTCGTTGAAGTAGGAGTAAATGTACCAAATGCTACTGTTATGTTAATCGAAAACGCCAACCGATTTGGTCTGGCCCAACTCCATCAGTTAAGGGGACGTGTAGGTCGTGGGGAATGGCAGAGTTATTGCATGTTTGTAGATTCTGGTAAAGAAGAAAAAAACAAACGATTAGAAGTTATTTCTTCTTCCAACGACGGATTTTTTGTAGCAAGTGAAGATTTAAAACTAAGAGGGCCTGGAGATTTCTATGGCATCCGTCAAAGTGGAGAATTTGATTTTACACTGGCTGATATTTATCAAGATGGGGAGCTTATGAAAGAGGCTTCTTGTGACGCCAAAGAACTGTTGGCATTAGACAAAGACTTTTCCATGGAAGAGCACAAACCTTTAAAAGAATTTTTGACACAGCAACACAATCATCAATATACCGCATTATAGTACCACAGGATTTTATCTTTTCATTTTTAAAATCCCGTGGTATTATTTTATTACATTTCTAAATCAATTCTTATAATTCCCAGGAATAGGAGATTATTTGTATAGTGTAATATCAACCGCCATTATTAATGGCATTGACGGGATTCCCTGTAATGTAGAAGCGGATATTTCTGAGGGCATGCCTTTGTTTGAAATGGTAGGATTTTTAAGTTCTGAAGTAAGGGAAGCCAAGGAAAGAGTGCGAACCGCTTTAAAAAACTGTGGATTGCATTTACCCGTCAAACGAATCACAATTAATATTTTGCCAGCAGGATTAAAAAAGAGCGGCAGTGGATTTGATTTGCCCATTGCAGTGTCACTTCTTTGCGCTATGGGTGTGATTGTAGACAAAAAAGACGGTGATTTATTTATTGTGGGAGAATTAGGCTTAGATGGAACCGTCCATGGAATCAATGGAATTTTATCCATGGTGATAGGGGCCAAAGAAATAGGTAAAAAAGTCTTTATTGTGCCCAGTGAAAATGTAATTGAAGCCAGATTAGTTCCTGATGTTACCATCATTGGAGTAGGTCATCTTATGGAAGTCATTGATTTTTTAAACGATGGCGTGATACCGGCTTTTGAAAGTCCAAAGGAAGAAATTCCTTCATCAGAAGAAGAGAGTACCACCATGGATTTTTCCACTGTAAACGGTCAGGAATTTGTAAAAAGAGCCTGTGAAGTTTGTGCCTCTGGAATGCACAATATGTTAATGGTTGGACCACCTGGGGCTGGAAAAACCATGATTGCCAAATGCTTACCTACAATACTTCCTGAAATGACAAAGGATGAACAGTTATTACTTTCTAAGATCTATAGCGTCTGCGGTTTATTTGGACAGAGGGAAAAACTGATTTCCAAGCGCCCATTTCGATCTCCCCATCACACAATATCCATTGCTGGACTCACCGGTGGAGGTGGCAGTCATGTTCGTCCGGGAGAGATTTCTCTGGCTACAAACGGAGTCTTATTTTTAGATGAACTTCCTGAATTTCGAAACGAAACTCTAGAAATTCTTCGCCAGCCACTGGAGGAGAAAATCATCCATATTACACGGGCAAATGGAGATTTTATATTCCCTGCCTCCTTTATCTTGTGTGCCGCAATGAATCCCTGCAAATGCGGTTATTTTCCAAATTTTAACCGCTGTACCTGTAGTAAACAAAGTGTTAAAAATTATTTATCTAGAATCTCTCAGCCACTGTTAGATCGCATTGATTTATGTGTACAGATTCAGGAAGTACCTTTTTCTGAAATTACTACAAAAACGGAAAATGAAAGTTCTAATACCATTCGAAAAAGGGTGGAAAGAGTTCATCAAATTCAACATATCCGCTACCAAAACGAATGTTTTTCCTACAACAACGAGATCCCATCTTCAAAGATAGAAACATACTGTAAATTAAACGAAGAATGCTATTTATATATGAAGAAAATGTACGAGGAAGCATCATTGACAGCCCGTACCTATCACAGGATTTTAAAGGTGGCAAGAACTATAGCAGATATGGATGAATCTAAAGAAATCGCCTTGGTTCACCTACAGGAAGCATTTTTATATCGCAGCATGGACAAACGTTATTGGGAGAAATACTTATGAAATATAAATTATGGTTTGCATCGGATATTGTATTATCCAATTTAGAAAAAAGAAAACTCTTTGAACAGTTTCAAAATTACGAGGAAATCTATCGCCTGGATGAAGCTTTTCTTAGGTCCCTTGAGATTATAAGAGAAGATAAAATTTCACGATTTATTGAGGAAAGAAGTGCATTTTCGTTTGAGAAGGCCTTAGAATATGTCAGTAAAAAGAATATCAAAGTTGTTTGCTATTTTGATGAATTCTATCCAGTCAAATTACGACATATTCACGACTCACCATTTCAGCTTTTTTACATTGGTAATCTTCCGGATAAGGAGGAGCGAATCATATCCATGGTGGGAGCGAGACGCTGTTCCGGCTATGGAAAAACCATGACCTTGGACTTTGCAAAAGAATTAGGGAAAAAAGGATTTTCCATCTTAAGCGGTATGGCAAGTGGCATTGATTCCTACGCCCATGAAGGAGCTTTATTTGCCAGGGCCAATACCTTTGCCATTTTTGGATGCGGCGTAGATATCTGCTATCCCCCAAAGAATTATTCTTTATATGAAGAAATCATAAAAAATGGTGGTGTGATTTCAGAATATGCACCTATGGTTGAACCTAGGCCTGAATTTTTTCCTCGTAGGAATCGAATTATTTCAGGCTTGGCGGACGTGGTTCTTTTGATGGAAGCAAAGGAAAAAAGCGGTTCCTTAATCACTGCAAATTTTGCCCTGGACCAGGGAAAGGATATTTTTGCTTTACCCGGTAGAATCTCTGATTCTTTAAGCTATGGGACTAACAAAATTATTGAACAGGGGGCAGGTATTATAACTTCCATTGAACAGCTGATTTCAGATATCAACGAATTAAAAGATTGGAGCTATGATCCCATTGTTTTTTCCAGCCGTGGGAAATTCCACCTTGAAAAAGAAGAATTGTTGGTGTATAGTTGTTTCGATTTTAACTCAAAAACCATTGATGAAGTGATTGCAGAAACTGGTTTGGATATTATGTCAGTTCTACAAATTATTTTACATCTATGTGATTTAGGGTTGATTGAAGAAAGCTTTATGAATCAATACATTAAAGTATAGGGGTAATTACTGTGAAAAATCTCGTAATCGTAGAGTCACCAACTAAGGTGAAGACAATTAAGAAATTTTTAGGAAAGAATTATGAAGTAATGGCTTCAAACGGCCATGTGAGAGATTTGCCAAAGTCTCAACTTGGAATCGATGCTGAAAACGACTTTGAACCAAAGTACATTACTATTCGAGGAAAAGGAGAGTTGTTAGCTGCTCTTCGTAAAGAAGTAAAAAAAGCTGATAAAGTATATCTCGCAACTGATCCGGACCGCGAAGGTGAAGCTATTTCCTGGCATTTAACAAAAGCACTGAATCTTGATGATGACAAATACGTTCGTATTACCTTCAATGAGATTACAAAAAATGCTGTAAAGAATTCTTTTAAAAACCCCAGAGATATTGATATGAATCTAGTAGACGCTCAGCAGACACGACGTATTCTAGACCGTGTAGTTGGGTATCGTATCTCTCCAGTATTATGGGTTAAAGTTAAACGAGGCCTTTCTGCTGGTAGAGTACAATCTGCAACTTTAAATATCATTTGCCAAAGAGAAAAAGAAATTAATGATTTTATTCCAAAAGAGTACTATACATTAGATGCGATTTTGAAATTGAATGCAAAAAAAGAACTTCCAGTTGCCTTTTATGGAACAGGAAAAACAAAATCAGAAATCAGTGATAAGACATCCTTAGATGAAATCCTTAAAAAGATTCAAAATTCTGACTTTGTTGTAGATGAAATTAAGACATCAAAGAGAACAAGAAAATCTCCTTTGCCTTTTACCACATCTACCTTACAGCAGGAAGCTTCTAAGGCATTGAATTTTTCTCTTCAAAAAACCATGCAAATTGCTCAACAGTTGTATGAAGGTGTTGATATTAAAGGAAGTGGAACCGTAGGTTTAATTACCTACCTACGAACAGATTCCATTCGTATTTCCGATGAAGCAAAGAGTGCGGCAAAGGATTACATTTCCGAAGTTTATGGTCAGGAGTATTACCAAAATTATAATCCTCCTTCAAAAAAGAACAGAGGAAACATCCAGGATGCACATGAAGCCATTCGTCCTTCAGATGTAACCAGAAATCCGGCAGACATAAAGGCATCTCTTTCAAGAGATCAGTTCCGTTTGTACCAGCTTATTTACAATCGTTTTTTAGCAAGCCAAATGCAGCCTGCGATTTACGATGTAATTTCTGTTCGTTTCGATGCAAAAGGATATTCCTTTACACAGACAGAATCCACAAAGTCTTTTGATGGATTTACCGCTGTTTATGAAGAAGCGGATAGTGTAAAAGAACCAAAGTACGGATTAGCTTCTCTAGAAAAAGGTCAAAGCTTGCCATTAAAAGAGTTGAATGAAAAGCAACACTTTACACAGGCTCCACCAAGATTTACAGAAGCATCCTTAGTACATACCTTAGAAGAGTTGGGGATTGGTCGTCCAAGTACCTATTCTCCAATCATTACAACTCTTTTAAAACGTCGCTACATTGGTAAAGAAGGTCGTGCCATCTTTGTGACAGAATTGGGAGATGTGGTAAACGATATAATGAAAGATTCCTTCCCTACCATTGTGGATCAGAACTTTACCGCTAATTTGGAAAGTCTTTTAGATGGTGTGGAAGATGGCAATGTTGATTGGAAATCTGTGATTAGAAACTTCTATCCGGATTTAGATGAACAGGTCAAGATTGCTGAAAAAGAACTGGAAAAAGTAAAGATAGAAGATGAAGTAACAGATGTTATTTGCGAAAACTGTGGCAGAAACATGGTTGTAAAATATGGTCCTCATGGTAAGTTCTTAGCTTGCCCGGGATTTCCTGAATGCAGAAATACCAAGCCATATCTTGAAAAGATTGGTGTTTCTTGTCCAAAATGTGGTAAAGACATTGTTGCTAGAAAAACAAAAAAAGGCAGAAGATTTTTTGGCTGTGAAGATTATCCGGATTGCGATTTTATGAGCTGGCAGAAGCCATCTGATAAACCGTGCCCGAAATGTGGGGGATATATGGTCTACAAGGGCAACAAGTTATGTTGCGCGAAACCAGAGTGTGGTTATGTGGAAAATTTAAGTAAAAAGGATTAATTTTCAGAAATTCGTTAAAACTTTTTCGTTGTGCACTTGAATTTCGATAAATTGATTGAAAATTTTGGGGAATGATGCTAAAATAAATTCACTTATACGGAGGAATTATTCATGAGTGTACAATTACTTGATAAAACACGAAAGATAGGTAAACTTTTACATAACAACAATTCATCAAAAGTTGTTTTTAACGATATTTGCCAAGTACTTACAGAGATTTTAGATTCTAATATTTTAGTTATTTCAAAGAAGGGTAAAGCCCTTGGTATCTCTCATTCAGAGCATACAGATGATATTACAGAACTCATGGTAGATAAAGTTGGTGGATTTATTGATACAGAGTTAAATGAACGTTTACTATCTATTTTATCAACCAAAGAAAATGTCAATTTAGCTACTTTAGGATTCGAAAAAACAGATATTCACAGATATGCTGCCATTATTACACCAATCGATATTGCCGGTGAGAGATTAGGTACATTATTTGTATATCGTTTTGATCGTCAATATGATATTGATGATATTATTCTTTCTGAGTACGGAACTACTGTTGTGGGACTTGAGATGATGCGTTCTGTTAACGAAGAAAATGCAGAAGAGAATCGTAAGAAACAAATTGTAAAATCAGCCATTAATACCTTGTCATTTTCAGAACAAGAAGCCATTGTTCATATTTTTGACGAGTTAAATGGAAATGAGGGAATCTTAGTTGCTTCTAAGATTGCAGATCGTGTTGGAATTACACGTTCCGTTATTGTAAATGCACTTCGTAAATTTGAAAGTGCAGGAGTTATCGAATCTCGTTCTTCAGGAATGAAAGGAACTTACATCAAAGTTTTAAATGATGTGGTCTTTGAAGAATTAGAGAATTTGAAGAACAATAATTAACCTCTTATAACATGGATGGATATGATAAAAGGATTTATAGTATGACTATAAGTCCTTTTTTTATATTTTTTCTTATTGTGGCCGCCAATGAGAAAAACATAAATGTTGTGGGTTGAGTTTTATCAAAACACAATATAATGTAAAAAAGCCCTTGTCTTTTCAGAAATATAATTTATAATAATAAAAGAATGGGTAAAGTGAACATAGGAGGATTATGTATGATTAATTCAGATGCTTTCTCATACATTAATGTTTTGGATAAAGCTGCAGATGCCAGTTATACCAGAGAGACATTAATTGCAAACAATTTAGCAAACGTCGATACACCTACCTACAAAAGAAAAGATATTGACTTTCAGAGTGTATTAGAAAAAGAATTACGTGCTGATTCCACCAAGTATCCTAATTTGGATACCTTAGTGAAGCATATGGATACTTCAGAACTTAGCGCCGATGTTTATACAGACTATGCAAATTATTCTTATCGAATTGATAAAAATAACGTTGATGTAGATACCGAAAATGTGGAATTGGCCTCTGAGCAGTTGCGCTATCAGCAATTGACAACTGCAGTCAGTCAGGAATTTTCACATTTAAAAACCGCCATTGGAAGTTAATTAGGAGGCGTTTATGGGATTATTTCAAGGATTTGACATTTGTGCAAGTGGTATGACTGCACAAAGATTTCGTATGGATACCATTGCAGAAAATATTGCAAATATCAACACAACAAGAGATGAAGATGGCGAGCCATATCGTAGAAAGATTGTAACTTTTGAAGAAAAGAATCTTACGGCTACATCCTTTTCTGATACGTTAAGCTATGTACAGGCTTACAAGGGAAATGGTGTAAAGGTTTCTTCTGTTACCGAAGACTACGAAACAGATTTTGTTATGGAATACGATCCATCTCATCCAGATGCAGATGAAAATGGATATGTAACCTATCCAAATGTTAATACCGTTACTGAGATGACAAACTTAATTGATGCTTCCAGAGGATATCAGGCAAATGTTACTGCATTTGATTCTCTTAAAACTATGGCTCAGCAGGGAATCTCAATCGGATCAAACTAATAATCGGGAGTAAATTATGGATATAACCGCAATCACAAACCTTTATCAGGCCACACCTGTTAAAGATTCAAATAACACAGTATCAATTCCTACAAATCAGTCAGAAGATTTTAGTGAAATTTTTGATTCTGTTATGGGCATGGTAAACGAAACCAATACCTTGGCAAACAAAGCTTCTGCTGAAGAGGTAAAGTTTGCATTAGGTGAGTCAGATAACACACACGACTTAATGATTGCAGAGCAAAAAGCCGCAGTTGCATTACAATACACTGTTGCAGTTAGGGATAAATTTATTCAATCGTATCAAACGATTATGAATATGCAGATTTAAAAAGGATTTTAGGAGAGTAGGAAATAATGCCGGAGCAATTGCAAAACATTATCAACCGAATAAGAGATTGGTGGTCAAAATATGACACAAGGCAAAAAACCATGCTTATATCCGCAGTAGCTGTTGTGGGTATTGCCTTTGGTATTTTAGCTTTTGTGGTATCACGTCCTACCTGGGTGACACTAACCACAGTTACCACTGCTACAGATGCAGAAACTGTAAAGAATTTGTTAGAAGAAAATTCCATTACCTACGAAATGACAGAAGAGGGCAGTTCCTATGTCTTTAAGGTAAAAACTGAAGATGAAACAAATGCAGGGTTACTAATTGGTACCAATAATATTCCATCTTCAAGATATTCTTTATCAGATGTGTTGGATGGTAGTTTTACATCCACAGAAGCTGACAAGCAAAAGAAATATTTACAGTACTTACAGGAAGAGTTCGCGGATTATCTTGAATCTATGGATACCGTAAATACTGCAAAAGTCACTTTAAATATTCCTGATGATGATGGAACACTAATTGCAAACGACGAAGACTCCTATTGTTCTGTTATTATTGATGGTTCTATGGACAGTGAGCAAGCCGCTTCCGTAGCTCAGTATCTTGCCACAAATCTTGGAAACGATAACACGCAAAACATTACAATTTTAGATAGTAAATCGAATGTTTTATTCTCCGGTGGAGATGAAGCTACTACAGCTGGAATTGCTTCTTCAAACCAGAAAGTAAAACAGGAAGCAGAGACTTTGATGGTAAACAAGGTCAAAAATATATTATCTGAGTCTGAAACCGGCGCAGCTGTTTTCGACAATACACAAATTGCCGTAAATCTGGCTATGAATTTTGATGATACGAATACTGTAAAATATGACTATTCTGTAGATGAAGGTCGTACCGAAGGTTATTTAAGCAGTGAAACATCTTCCACCTCAGAATCTACTTCCGGAGTAGCAGGTACACCGGGAACTGATTCAAATGATGATACAACATATGTTGTAGAAGATGGTGAAACCACATCCTCCTCATCAGAAGATTTTTCAAAGAATTATTTGCCAGATGAAGAAATCACAACAACCAATGGTGAAAAAGGAAAGGTTGATTATACAACTTCCACCTTATCCATTGTAGCTTATCGTTATGTTACCTATGATGAAGCTACCATGACAGCAGAGGATCTTGGTGATTTAACTTTTGAACAATATGCTGCTCAAAACAGTGATCTTGTAAAAACAGAAGTCGATGAAGACATTATTACGGCTGTTTCAAATGCAACCAGTATTCCAACAGAAAATATCACTGTTTTAACCTATGATGTTCCTATGTTTGAATACAAGACTTCTTCAATCAATATTACTGATATTCTTGAAATTGTAATGGCAATTCTAATCTTTGCAATGCTTGGATTTGTTGTATTTATGACACTAAGAAAAGAGCAGGAAGAGGAAGTTGCAGAAGAAGTTTCCGTGGAAGCTCTTTTGGAACAACAGCAGGAAGAAGAGAACTTGGAAGATATCGGATTCAACGAGAAGTCCGAGGCTCGAATACTAATAGAAAAATTCGTGGACGAAAAGCCGGAAGCTGTGGCATCCTTGTTACGGAACTGGTTAAACGAGGATTGGGGATAATGTATGTCAGATATATCTGAATTAAATGGAGTACAAAAAGCAGCGGTTTTACTCATTACTTTAGGACCGGAGAAATCTGCAGATATATTTAAGCATCTAAAAGAGGAAGAAATCGAAGAGCTTACCTTGGAGATTGCAAACACCAGAAGTGTTTCTCCTCAAATTAAAGATGAAGTCATTAATGAATTTTATCAGGTTTGTTTAGCTCAGCAGTATATCGCCGAAGGTGGTATTGGCTATGCCAAAGAACTATTAGAGAAGGCTTTAGGTCAGGAAGAAGCTCAGTCTGTTATCACAAAACTGACAGCTTCCCTGCAAGTTCGTCCTTTCGAGTTTATTCGAAAGACAGAACCTTCACAGGTATTAAACTTTATTCAGGACGAACACCCACAGACCATAGCCATGATTTTGTCCTATTTACCGGCAGCACAATCATCTATGATTATAGGAGCCCTAGGACCGGAGAAACAGGCTGACGTTGCAAAACGTATTGCTATGATGGATCGAACTTCACCAGAAGTCATTAAGGAAGTAGAACGAGTATTGGAAAGAAAACTTTCAAACCTTATCAATCAGGACTACACCATTGCTGGTGGCGTAGATGCAGTCGTATCTATTTTGAATGCAGTAGACCGTGGTACAGAAAAACGTATCATGGAAACATTGGAAATCGAAGAACCGGAATTGGCAGAAGAAATCAGAAAGAAGATGTTCGTATTCGAAGATATCCTGCTTTTGGACGACCGTGCCATTCAGCGTGTGCTTAGAGATGTTGAAAACTCCGATCTTGGCGTTGCCCTAAAGGGTGCCAATGAAGAAGTACAAAATGCCATCTTTAAGAACTTATCTTCCCGTCTTGCAGCAATGATTAAGGAAGATATGGAATACATGGGTCCTGTTCGTATGAAGGACGTAGAAGAAGCACAGCAAAAGATTGTAGGTGTTATTCGAAAACTTGAAGATTCATCTGAGATTGTTATTTCCAGAGGTGGAGGTGACGATTTAGTTGTCTAAGATTTATAAATGGCAGTACATCACTCAAGATGAAGAAGAACAAATCATTGACTCCAACGATCTGATTCGTGAAAAATTAGAAGTTTATGAACGTAAGCTTCAAAAAGAAAAAGATTTGCGCAATGCAAAATTAAAAGATGATTTTTATGCTTCCATTACCCAGGATGAAGAAGGAAATGTTATTCTTCCCATGGATGAGGAAGGGAATATTTTATTTCCTTTCGACGAAGATGGAAATCAGCTCGTCATCATTGACGAAGAGGGAAATATTATAGACGCCCCTATATCCGAAGAAGGGGAAGAGGAATCATCTTCCGTCAGTAGCAGTATTTTGCTTGAAGAAGCAGAAGAAGAAGCAGAAAAAATCAAACACGACGCCAGATTTGCTGCCGATATGATTCTTTCAGAAGCACAGGATCAGGCAGAGGCCCTTAAGAGTCATCACGAAGAAGAGGGCAAAAAGCTTGGATACCAGGAAGGTATTGCCCAGGCAATGCAGGAATACAATGCAAAAGAAGCTGATTTAGAGGCTGAAAATGAGAGAATCAAAGCAGAGTATCGATTAAAGCAAGAAGCTCTTGAATCAGAAATCGTAAATAGCGTCTGTGATTTGCTAGAGAAGTTCTTTTGTGTTCAATTTGGAGATTCAAAAGAACTGTTATTACACTTAGTTGATAATTGTCTTTTGAATATTGAAAACTCCAAACAGTTTTTAATCAAATCCAACGAGCAAGGATATGACTTTTTACAGGAGAATAAAGCACTGTTACAGGAAAAGGTCGGAAACGACGCTGTACTTGATATTGTAAAAGATCCTGTGCTCTTAGAAGGACAATGTATTATTGAAACAGATGGTGGAGTTTTTGACTGTAGTTTAGATACAGAAATGAAGAATTTAATTAAGGATTTAAGGTCTTTGAGTGTATAAATCTTAGGATTTTAAATCCTTTTTTATGTAAGGGAATACATATGGCAGAGTTAGAGGCAAAGCTAAACAGTCTTTTAAATAACAATTATTTTGACTGTTTAGGTAAAGTAACAAAGGTGGTCGGATTGACCATTGAGTCCATGGGACCGGAAGCAAAACTAAATGATGTATGTCACATCAAAATTGACGATGAAAACTATGTTTCTGCTGAAGTAGTAGGATTCGCAGACAATCGTCTTCTTTTAATGCCCTTTGAAAATGTAGAAGGGATTTCCGTAGGTGCCATTGTAGAAAACACCAATCGTCCCCTTGAAATTCCCGTGGGAGATGAGCTTTTAGGTCACACAGTAGACGGCCTTGGTCGTCCTAC
>JAILMB010000251.1 GCA_024692825.1 Lachnospiraceae bacterium
TCTGGAAAGCAGTCACGACTTACTGCTACGATTCCCAACTTTACCTGTGGGATGTTTTTCATCTGGTTCATTTTGTTTCCTCCTTTAAATACCTTTCAATGCCGGATAGAATTTTTTATAGGTTTTATACTTTTCTTCATACTTTTTCACAAGGGATTCCTCCGGTACTACCTCGTGATCAATTTTAATGATTTTTTTGCAAGCATCTTCTACAGACTCATAACTGCCATTTGCAACTGCAGCCATAATCGCTCCTCCTAAAGAAGGGCCTTCCTCTGACACTAGGATTTCTAATTTCACGTTTAACACATTGGCAATGATTTTTTGCCAAAGAGGACTCTTTACCCCTCCGCCGCAAATCTTAGAAGATTCCACTTTAATCCCAAGATTTCTCGCAACTTCCAGGGAGTCTTTCAGTCCAAAAGCCACCCCTTCTAACATTGCCTGTGTCATATCTTCTCGACTGGTATCCATAGACAATCCTAAAAAGGCGCCTCGTATCTTTTCATCATTATGAGGAGAGCGTTCTCCCATTAAATATGGAAGATAATACACGCTGTTTTCTCCTAGCTTATCTTCTGAAATGCCTGATTGTTCCCGGGCAAATTCCTTTGTGTGTAAAATGTCCTGCATCCACCAAAGATTACAGCTGGCAGCCGAAAGCATGCAGCCCATATAGTGATAGGCTCCTGTGGAATCACAGAAATTGTGGATGGCATGATTTGTTGTAGCCTTATAATCCTTTGTTGCAATAAATACTGTTCCACTGGTTCCAACAGAAAGATTGCAGGCTCCGTCGTATACCGTTCCTGTAGCGACTGCCGCAGCCGCATTGTCACCGGCTCCAGCTACTACCAATACTTCATCCTCATTCTCTCCACCGCAAGGTGTAATTCCAAGTTCTGCCACAATCTCTTTTTTCATTGAGCCAACTGCTTCATAGCTTTCATAGAGTTTTGGAAGCTGTTCTTCTTTTATGTGGCAAATCTCAAGCATTTCCTTTGACCAGCAACGTTTTTTTACATCTAATAGTAGCATTCCCGACGCATCTGACACATCCGTTGAAAAGGCTCCGCTGAGACGATAAACCAAATAGTCCTTTGGCAACATAATCTTTTTAATCCTAGAAAAATTCTCCGGCTCATGCTTTTCTACCCAAAGAATCTTTGGCGCTGTAAAACCTGTAAAAGAAATATTGGATGTATACTCCGCAAGTTTTTCTTCTCCAATCACCTGGTTCAAGTAATTATTTTCTTCTGTCGTACGTCCGTCATTCCATAGAATTGCAGGTCGTATTACATCATCTTTTTCATCTAGAATTACAAGGCCATGCATCTGTCCCCCTACGCCGATTCCTGCAATATCTGTCTCCTGATGAAGCAGTAATTCCTTGATTCCTTCTATGGTTTTATCGTACCACTCTAAGGGACTTTGTTCTGACCAACCCGGATTTGGAAATGACAAAGGATACTCTTTTGTAACCGATTTTTTCACATTTCCGGCCTCATCCATTAAAATTATTTTTACAGAACTTGTTCCTAAATCTACTCCAATATAATTCATAAGATTCCTACCTCTATAGATTTTTTAATAAAAACCCTTGTTTTATGTACGCCGTTCACGTGAACGTTTTCTTTGATATTATTACGATTTTTTTCAATGTACAATATCGAAAATCGACTATTTTAATCTTTTCGTTCACGTGTCTCATTTTTATTTGTCTCCCACTGATTTTTATGATACGATTTTAGCAGAAGTATATTGGTAAAGGGGGAGGCGTATTTTATGGCTACTATGCAGGAAATTGCAAAGCTGGCAGGTGTTTCTCGAGGTACTGTTGACCGGGTTTTAAACAACCGGGATGGGGTCAACGAAGAAACCAAGAAAAAAGTACTAGAAATTGCAGACCTTGTAGACTACCAGCCAAACAAAGCAGGAATCGCACTTGCGACCCAAAAGAAAAATATCAAAATCGGAATCCTTTTATATGGGGAAGGAAATCCTTTTTTTGAGGATTTAAAAACCGGGATTTCAGAGCGCTACAATGATTTATCTTTTTACGGATTTACGTATATTTTAAAGCAATCAAAATCCCATGTAAGAGATCAAATCATAGCTCTCGATGAAATGCTTAAGGAAGATATTAACGGATTAATTATCTCTCCTTTTAATGATCCTCGTATCGTAGAAAAAATTAATGAACTAACTGATAAAGGTATCTTTGTAGTTACCGTCAATACCGATCTTCCCGATTCAAAGCGAATCGCCTATGTCGGTAGTGATGATTATAAAAGCGGGCAAACGGCAGGCGGTCTTATGGGCCTTTTAACCAAAGGTGTTGGTGAAATTGGTATTATCACAGGCGGCCACAACGTTACGGGCCACGAGAATCGAATTCAGGGATTTGAAGAGGTAATCTCAAAGAAGTATCCAAAGCTTCAAATTGTTGCTATTGAAGAATGTCAGGATGACGATTATAAGGCCTATGGTGCTTTGCAACGTATGCTTTTAGAGCACCCTACCATCACTGCTATCTTTTTCTCAGCAGGCGGGATTTATGGCGGTTGCAAATTCTTATATCAGATGACACAAAAACAGCCTTACACTGTGATTACCTACGATATGTCTGATGTAAATATTGATTTTTTAAACAAAGACATTATTACTGCTACCATTGGTCAGGACCCATATCGTCAGGGCAGTATTGCACTGTCTGTATTAATTGACAAATTAATTCTAGGACAAGATCCTGAGGAAAGTCGAATCCTTACAGACATTAACATTAAGATCAAAGAATCTTTATAGTTTGAATCGCAATAGCGGTCTACTAACGTTGTATATGTGAAGAACTATCTTGTTTTTCACAGAATATTCTTGAAAAGGCGAAAAACATTTTGATATTTTCTTACTATTTTTGTAAAATTACTTTATAGATTCTTTTATGTTTGCACATTAGGGGGAGACTGATTATGGAGCTTAACAAAGAACAAATTGACATTTTAGGTGAAATTGGAAATATCAGCATGGGAAACGCTGCTACTACATTAAGTGTTATGCTAAATCAACGTGTAGATATTACAACACCACAGGCTGAAATTATTGGCAGAAGTGCTGCTTTAGATGATT
This sequence comes from Lachnospiraceae bacterium, assembly GCA_024692825.1. Taxonomy (GTDB): domain Bacteria; phylum Bacillota; class Clostridia; order Lachnospirales; family Lachnospiraceae; genus JAILEN01. The sequence goes on from JAILMB010000251.1 coordinate 3,127, forward strand.
ATGAAAAGACCTGTATTTTCGTTCAGATTCACTACATCAAAGGTCTGACTGGAAATAACGTCCTTATTTTACAGGAAGAAGATGTGCTGAAAATGACATCCCTTATGATGGGTGGAGATGGTATTAATATCGATCCAGAAGTTACAGATTTACATCTCTCTGCAGCATCAGAAGCCATGAATCAAATGATGGGTACTTCCGCCACTTCCATGGCCACCATGCTTGGTACAGAAACAGATATTTCTACACCGGAAGTAAATCGAATTGACGTAGAAAGCGTAAAGCTGTTTGAAAAGATGTTTGAAAGTCAGGAAGACAAGTTTTTAAAGATTTCTTTCCGACTTGAAGTTGGGGAAGATTTAATTGATTCCACCATGGTCCAATTATATCCCTTAGATGTAGCCAAACAAATGGTTACCCTATTCCAGAAAAACAAAAATGAGGAGTAGCACTTGCTACTCCTCATTTTCTATTACCTGATCCATAAAATCCCAAATATCATCTAGCCCCTGCTTTGTTACAGAAGAAAAAGGAATAATAATGGTATCTTCATCCGCTCCTAAGCCCTTACGGATTGCCTTTAAATGACCATCTAACTGGGAGCGTTTCAACTTATCGGCCTTGGTACAAATTACGATTGGCTGTAGTCCCATATAATCGATCCATTCGTACATTTGCTTGTCATGTTCTCCTGGATCATGCCGAATATCCACTAAAAGAAAAATACAACGAAGCATCTCTGAGTTAACAAGATATCGTTCAATCATCTCGCCCCATTTTTCTGTTTCTGTTTTTGACGCACGGGCATAACCATACCCCGGTAAATCAACCAAATAGATTTCCTGGTTAATATTATAAAAATTTATGGTCTGGGTTTTTCCAGGCTGGGCAGAAGTTCTAGCCAGGGATTTTCTCTGCATTACGGTGTTAATAAGAGAAGACTTCCCAACATTACTTTTTCCAGCAAAAGCCACTTCTGGCAAGGTATTATCAGGTAGTTGACTTGTGATTCCACACACTGTTTCCAGCTCTACACTCTTAATTTTCATCTTCATACTCCTTGTCATTAATGCCTTAGTATAAAATAAGGCGGAACAAAACTGTTCCACCTTATAATAAATGCTTAAGCACTTTCTTTTTTATCTTTTTTGTCCTTTTTGTCTTCAATGGTTAAGACTTCAGACTTCTTATCGATTAAAAGTAAGTTCGCTTCCACCTTATCCCTGGTAATCTCAAGGTCTTTGATGGTGTCATCTGAAGGGATATTATACATATCATCCATCATGACATTTTCCATAATAGCTCGAAGTCCACGGGCTCCAGTCTTACGTTCTAAGGATTTCTCAGCAATCGCTTCAAGGGCCTCATCTGTAAATGTAAGATTTACATCATCCATATCAAACAATGCCTTGTATTGTTTTACCAATGAGTTCTTAGGCTCAGTTAAAATACGAATCAATGCTTCCTTATCAAGTTCTTCTAAAGCTACATTAATAGGTACACGACCGATAAACTCTGGAATTAAGCCAAACTTTACAAAGTCTTGAGGAAGAGCCTGCTTTAGCAGTTCACTTTCTCTCTCTTTATTTGTCTTAATCTCAGTAACATCTGTGTTAAATCCGATACGCTTGGTATCCATACGGGATTCAATAATCTTATCAAGTCCCTCAAAAGCTCCACCACAGATAAACAAAATATTTGTGGTATCAATAGGAATCAATTCCTGTTGAGGATGCTTTCTTCCGCCCTGTGGAGGAACAGAAGCCTGTGTTCCTTCTAGGATTTTAAGCAATGCCTGCTGTACACCTTCACCGGAAACGTCTCTTGTAATAGATACGTTTTCGGACTTCTTTGTAATCTTATCAATCTCATCAATATAGATGATTCCATATTCTGCTTTTGATACATCATAATCGGCTGCCTGAATTAATTTCAAAAGAATGTTTTCTACATCCTCACCAACATATCCGGCTTCCGTAAGAGTTGTGGCATCTGCAATGGCAAATGGCACACCTAAGATTCTCGCTAAGGTCTGTGCAAGTAATGTTTTACCAGAACCCGTAGGTCCTAAAAGTAATACATTTGATTTTTGTAACTCTACACTTGTCTTAGAAGGGTCAGTCATTATTCTCTTATAATGGTTGTATACTGCAACGGACAATACTTTTTTTGCTTCTTCCTGTCCAATTACATATTCATCCAAAAAGCTCTTTAATTCCTTTGGTTTTAGAAGATTAATATCAGGTGTGTCATCCACAAAAGCCTGCTTCTCTTCCATTTCCATTAACTCTTCTTCGATAATCTCACTGCAAATATCTACGCACTCGTCACAGATATATGCTCCATTCGGTCCGGCTATTAGCTTTTGAACCTGAGACTGACTTTTGCCGCAAAATGAGCATCTAATTTTGTCGTCGTTTCGTCCTGCCATAGTCTTCTCCTTAATCTATGTGATCTTACTGATCGTTTCTGCTTTCAATAATCTTATCAATCAAGCCATATTCCAAAGCTTCCTGAGCAGACATGTAATGATCACGCTCTGTATCAGCTGCAACCTTTTCGATTGGCTGACCAGTGTTTGCTGCTAAAATCTCATTCAAATGCTGCTTGGTTTTCAAAATGTTCTCAGCAACGATTTCGATCTCTGTTGCCTGACCTTTTGCTCCACCGGAAGGCTGATGAATCATAATTTCAGCATTAGGAAGAGCGAGACGCTTTCCTTTTGCTCCACCAGCTAACAAGAATGCACCCATAGATGCTGCAAGACCTACACAAATGGTAGATACATCACATTTGATATACTGCATGGTATCATAAATTGCATAACCTGCAGTAACCATTCCACCTGGGCTGTTAATATAGAGGTGAATATCCTTGTTTGGATCTTCAGACTCTAAGAATAAAAGCTGAGCTACTGTAAGAGATGCAGTAGTTTCGTTTACTTCTTCACCAAGGAAAATAATACGATCCTTTAATAATCTAGAATAGATATCGTAGGAACGCTCACCTCTGGAATTTTGTTCAATGACGTAAGGTATTGTTGCCATAGATTACTCCTCGTCTTTCTTCTCTGCTTTCTTCTTTGCTTTTGCACGAAGTTTCATGTTGTCTGTTACGAAGTTAATTGCCTTTTCTAAAGCAATTTCCTGTTTCATATTCTCTTTTTCGTTTGCAGGGATGTTCTTCTTTAAGTCATCTGCAGGCATTCCGTACTGAGCTGCCATTTCATCTAACTTCTTATCAACATCTTCATCAGTTCCTTCAAAACCTTCAGCCTTAGCGATTGCTTCTAAAACTAAAGATGCTTTGATTCTGTCAGTAGCGTCTGGACGCATCTGAGCCTTTAACTGATCTACAGTCATTCCTGTAAACTGCATATACTGTTCAAATGAAAGTCCGCTCTGAGCTAAGTTCTGAGCATATTCATTTAACATCTGATTTACCTGTGTATCGATCATTGCTTCAGGAACATCCATCTTAGAATCAGCAACGATCTTTGCTAATGCTTCATCTTCCTGTGTACGTTTTACAGAAGCAGCTTTTCTTTCTTCTAAAGTTTTCTTTACGTCAGCCTTGTATTCATCAACGCTGTCAAATCCCTGATCTTCAGCAAAGTCAGCATCTAATTCAGGAAGTTCCTTAGCAGAAATCTTGTGAAGTTTGCATTTAAAGAGTGCAGCCTTTCCAGCTAACTCTTCAGCATGGTAATCTTCAGGGAAGGTAACGTTTACATCGATATCTTCTTCTAAGTTCTTTCCACAAAGCTGATCTTCAAATCCAGGGATAAATGAGTTAGATCCTAACTCTAATGTATATCCTTCAGCCTTACCACCTTCGAAAGGTACACCGTCTACAGAACCATCAAAGTCAAGTTCTACAGTATCACCCATCTGAGCTGCACGATCATTTACTTCGATTGTACGAGCATTTCTTGAAAGCTGAGATTCGATTTCCTTATCAACTTCTTCATCAGATACAGTGGTATCAAGTCTAGTAACGGTAATTCCGTTGTATTTTCCTAATTTAACTTCAGGTTTAAGAGCAACTTCTGCTGTAAAGATAAAAGTCTTACCCTTTTCAATCTGAACTACTTCGATTTCAGGCTGAGAAACAATATCTAAACCAGACTCATCATAAGCCTTAGGATATTCTTCCTGAATCAATAAATTTGCAGCATCATCAAAGAATATTTCTGGTCCATACATTTTCTCGATCATCTGCTGAGGCACTTTACCTTTACGGAAACCGGGAACGCTGATGCGATTCTTCTGACGATTATATGCTTTCTTAATAGCCTCGTTTAAACGGTCTGCCTCTACCTCTACGGTAAGTTTTGCCATGTTATTGTCTAAATTTTCAACTTTTACACTCATTTTAATAAATCTTCCTTCCTAATATTTATGTGAGCACTCCGCCGATTATAACACAAATATCCGCCGTTTTCAATAATTTGAGTCTACTTAATTTGCTTTGTAAACAATGGATTTTCCAAGGCTTTCGGCCTTTTTTGCATCTGTGAAATAGGAAACAATGGATAGGGCAAATGGAATCGCAGTTCCAACTCCACGGGAAGTAATTACATTTCCATCACAAACCACTTCCTCTTCTTTGGCACACGCTCCAGAAAGTCCCTCTTCCATACCAGGATAACAGGTGGCATTTTTTCCTTCCAATACCCCTGCGTATCCAAGTACCGTAGGGGCTGCACAAATTGCCGCCACCAGCTTCTTTGCCTTGAAAAATTCCTTTACTGCTGCAATAACGTTTTCACTTTCTCTTAAATAATTGGTCCCCGGCATTCCCCCTGGAAGAACAATGCCATCATACTCTGATAAATTTATTTCTGAAAAACACTTGTCCGTTACAATTTCAATTCCATGGGCACCCATAATGTTCTTTTTTTCTTTTATGGCTACCATATCCATTTCAATATCTGCTCTTCGAACCAGATCAACCGTTGTGAGAGCTTCCACTTCTTCTAACCCGTCCGCCATACAAATCAATAGTTTTGCCATTTTCTTCCCTCCGTTTTTTTGCTAAAATACATGTCGTAACACTTAAAAAACATTATAGTATGAATAGCGTTATTAATCACGAGGTAATTTATGGAAATAGAGAAAAAGTTTTTAATCAACTCTTTAGCGGACGTACCAAAGGGAATCCATACCTATCCCTATCATGATTTAGAACAGGGGTATCTTTGCACATCGCCGGTACTGCGAGTACGAAAAGAAGACGACACCTACTACTGCACTTATAAGGGAAGTGGAATGCTTGCAAGAGAAGAATACAATCTCCCTCTTACCAAAGAATCCTACGATCATTTGGTAAAAAAGTCCGACGGCATCATTATTTCCAAACGTCGTTATCTAATCCCACTAGATAATCACCTTACCTGTGAATTAGATGTCTTTCATGGTACTTATGAAGGCATTCTTTTGGCAGAAGTAGAATTTTCTTCGGAAGAAGAAGCTCACTCTTTCTGTCCTCCAGACTGGTTTGGGGAAGATGTCACTTTCAATCCCCGCTATCACAACTCAAATATGAGCAAAGGCCTCTCCTAAATGTCGGTTTTTCATTGTTCGCCCCTACAAGATATGGTATAATTCAGTTTATATTAAAAGTCGAAAGACAAAAAGAGGGGTTGAAATGAGAAGAATCTACAAACAACTACTTGCATTTTCACTGATAATCGGAATGAGTCTATCTTCTTTCCATATTACTTGTGTGCATGCCGAAGAAACTACCGAAGAAGCGACTGTTGAATCCACGGATTGGATGGCCGGCATATCAGACGATACCTATTTATCCTCTGTCACCATTCCAGGTACTCATGACAGTGCATCTACTTATATTTTTCCTAGCTTCTTTTTACAGTGTCAAACACAAAATTTTTCTGAGCAGCTAGCCTCAGGCTACCGCTACTTAGACATTCGACTGGCACTTGATGAAACAGAAGACGAGGGTACAAAGCTGAAATTCATCCACAATTTCGGAACATGTAAAAAGGAGTCTTCTTTTTTACAGTTGTTTTCCGAGACCTTGTATCTAGAGGATGTACTAGAGGATGTTTACAGTTTCTTAGATGAACATCCTACTGAAACAGTTATCTTTTGTGTAAAAGCAGAAAACACCGATGACGATGTCTCCACTTTAGAATCCAAATTCTTTGAGACCATCGACAAGAATGCTTCGAAATGGTATACCGCAAATGAGATTCCAACTCTTGGAAGTGTTCGCGGTAAAATTGTTCTTGCCACACGATTTGAAGATGTAAACGGAGAAGGCGAAGGACGAACTGGCCTTCACTTTTCATGGTCCGACCAAAACAACAAAGAACCTGTGATTGATACTCAAGAAATTACCATGATGAATGACTACAATCAGCTCTGGGTTCAGGATCGATACAAATATAAAACGGAAACAAAATGGGATGCAGTGGTCGAGTCTTTAGAGAACTGTCAGGCTAGAGATGATACCTTTTCTTTAAACTTCTGTTCCACCTCTGGAAACGGAAGTGCCGGACATCCAAAGAAATATGCTCGTATCATCAATAAAAATTTATTAAACTACGAACTATCGTCACAAACAAGTTACGGAATCATTGTCGTGGACTTCGCAAATGAAAGCCTTGCCCGCCACATTTATTCAACAAACTTTTAAACAGGGGAGGCTTACAAATGGATAACATGGAGCTTATGATGGAATTCTTCGATTCAGATGAGTTAGAAGAGAAATACGACATCATCACAAAAATGCAGGTACAGGATTTACTTAACGATCATGTAATCGATAACTTCGCCGCTTCTTTAGATGTAGTCATTGATGACGGGGATTTAGATAAGCGCACAGATGATTTAAAAAACTGCATAAGAACAAAGATGAAATACGAAAGCAGCCGGTTTAGATAAACCGACTGCTTTTCTTTTATCTCACCCAATCATCTCTCTCGAAATGATGTTCATTCATCCAATCTACAAGAGCGCAAAGTCCTTCTTCTGAAAAATCCTCTCGATGAGTAATTTTTTTCTCCTCATCAGTTTTTTCAAAACTGTAAGGTTCCGGCCAGATTGTTCCCTGGAAATACGGATCCTCTACTTCCGTTCCTTCCGGAGCATCTTCTGGAAGAGAAGGGGTAATCTTTTCAATTCGATAACGCATATTCCGCTCCTGATCACTTCCTGAAAAATGTTCCTTGTTATAAAATGCTAACGCCAGCAATCGCTTTCGTTCTACCATATATCTCCTATTCTCCTTTTTCCTTAAGCCTTATGTCCACCCACTTGATTATTTCGTTCAATGGTCATGGCTCCTTCTTCAAAATTAGTGCCTCTCAATATGGCGTTCTTTCCGTATTTGTTCTTTATAGAAAGCATCGCCCGTTGCAAAGACCGCTCCTTTTCCTGTTCTTTTTTTCTATCCTCTTCCTCTTTTTTCTTTTCTTCGAAGTTATCAAATATGGTGAGTTGCTCGTAACTCTCCTTCTTTTCATGCTCTGCCCGTTTTTCCGTAATCACATTATTTGCAACAACAGTTACTCTTCGTACCAGAAGAGAAGGGTCTGTAATTTCTTCAAACAGTTCAGACATTTTTTCAATAATCATCTTAGAGGAAGAATTATAATAAGGTAAATTTTTTGTTCCATGACCATGCTTTGGAATCAGTCTTCCATAGCTGTCTGTTACAACTTCTCCCTTGTAATTTTTTCTTCTCTTTTCATCTTTGATATTTTCAATATCATAACCGATGGTTAAAACCAATTGATTTGTCACAAGACGTTTATCTACCAAATCCAAGGCTAGAAGTTCTGACATTTCCTTTACAATCACGGCTGCCTCTCTATGTTCATAAGGCCGCTGTAATACCTGTCCCTGGCTCAAAGAATTACTCTCCGGGCGATAGGCTTTAATCTCTGCTATGGTACAGGGTTCATATCCCCAGGCATGGTCGATTAAAAGCTCTGCATTTACTCCAAAAAGCTTATATAAAAGCTCTTCGTTGTAATAGTCATCTTCTCCTCCAACAGAGCATCTGGCCACATCTCCCATGGTATACATACCATACTTTGCCAGCTTCTTCCCATAGCCTCTTCCTACGCGCCAAAAATCTGTAATAGGCTTATGATCCCACAACAGTCTTCGGTAGCTCATCTCATCTAAGGAAGCAATTCTCACTCCATTCTCGTCAGCAGGCATATGTTTTGCCACCACATCCATGGCAATTTTGCAAAGGTACATATTCGTTCCAATTCCGGCAGTAGCCGTAATCCCCGTCTCATCCAAGACTTCTTCTATCATCTTTCTTGCCAGTTCTTCCGCCGTCATTTGATAAGTATTTAAGTATCCCGTCACATCCATAAAACACTCATCTACGGAATATACATGCATATCCTCTGGTGCAATATAGCGAAGATAAATTTCAAAAATTCGGGTACTGTATTCCATATAAAGCCGCATTCTTGGTGGAGCGGTAATAAAATCCAAATGCAGTTGTTTTGCCTTTTGCTTCACCTCAAAAAGTCGTGGTCGCCCCGGTATTCCATAGCGTTTCAACTCCGGGGAAACAGCAAGGCAAATGGTCTTATCCGTTCGTGATGAATCTGCCACCACGAGCTTTGCCTTCAATGGATCTAAGCCCCGTTCCCTGCACTCTACAGAGGCATAAAAGGATTTCAAATCGATTGCAATATAAGTCTTTTGTTGTTCCATTTTGCCTCCTTTCACGAATTTACTACTCCCATTATATCAAGAATTTTATTATAATAAATGAGTAGATTTTGACGCAACTTATTTTAGGAAGATACTATGCAGGAAACAAACAAATACGATGACATTATAAATATGGAACATCACACTTCTTTAAAGCATCCTCCCATGGACGCCATTTCAAGAGCTGCCCAGTTTGCTCCCTTCAAAGCCCTCACAGGACTTGAAGATGAAATCGAAGATACTTCTGCCCAAAAAACAGAAGATATGTTACAGACTATCCAACGAGAAGTAGACTCAGACTACATAGAATATTTACAAAAAGAAAAAGAGAATTCTCCATCCTCTTTTTCTGATTCATAAGTTACCGGTTCTAAATTTTTAATATTCCACACCACATCTTGCCTCTTGACCTGAGTCAAAAGGATGTTTTCTTTTTTCTATAACAGAAACGTAATCTGCCAGATCAAACAGCTGGCACTTTTTATTTTGCCCCGTAAGGATTACTTCCCAGTTTTTTGGAAGAGATGACAAGGTATTTCTAACGTCGTCTTCTTCTAAAATCCCCAAATCCAGAGCCACCAGCAATTCATCAAATACGATGATTCCCTTCACAGCCATTTCTTCTCTATCTCCAAGAGTCGTCACGCTGGATTTTGCAATAGCAGAATCAAA